>NZ_JBMVQP010000008.1:0-113062 GCF_050522425.1 Myroides sp. C6-3
ACTCGATAGCTCAGTTGGTAGAGCACAACACTTTTAATGTTGGGGTCCTGGGTTCGAGCCCCAGTCGGGTCACAAAAGCTATTCCTAATCGAATGGCTTTTTTTAATTCTTTAGCGATTTCTTGATGAAAGAAAGTAGAAAAAGAATTATATTTACCCATTCACAAGGCCGGGTGGAGGAATTGGTAGACTCGCCATCTTGAGGGGGTGGTGTCGCAAGACGTATGGGTTCGAGTCCCATTCCGGTCACAAAAAAGCACAAATAACAACCTGTTATTTGTGCTTTTTTTAGTTATGAGTGATCAGCTATGAGTTATTGTTATTTCGTCTCAACCTCTCACCAACTCAACCTCTTCAATGCATGTTTATATGTTAAGTGCGTTTTTATTCTTCTTTATTGTTTCGGTTCTAATTTTAGATACTTGTTTTTTCCAAACGTTGTGTAATAAATCGCAAAAAAGGGGCTTGTGCCTTTTAAGTTGAAAAACAACATTTCGCCTTGATTTATGGTTATCGGAAGATGATTGGATCTACACCAGTCGATTTTTGCTGTAAGCATATGCTGACCCGGTTGAATTTCGAGTACTTTTGTTTCTCCATCTTTTATTGTTCCAATTTTTTCTTCACCTAGATAAAGCGCTATTTTCGAGTTTTGTTAGAAAATTATGAGCTGCGCTCAATGATGATTTTTGACATGTAGCTTAGTTTTTTGTGTTGATTGGTAGCTTTTGACGCATTACTTAAAGGTGTTAATCCTTTGCTTTTAGAAAATCTTTTAAGTTGGTTGGAATCCTATTATTAGCATCTAGAATAATCGGGAAATATTCTTCCTGTGTCTCTTCGTTGAAGTCAAGCTGTACTTTTAATAGGAAAATGTTACCCAGTAATGCTGTGTCTTGTTGAGTAAGAAACTTTATATTAAACAGATCATTGAATTGTTTTATTATAGAATCTGTAGGTTGGTGTTTGGTGTGTTTAACATCCCCAAAAAACACCTGTGCAAGACCTAAGTTGAATCTTATCGAATCAACATTATGTCTAGTTATGGGGAGCTTTTCAAGTAAGTCTATTTTCTTAACTGTTAAATCGTTTTCTTTTGAAATTTCAATTAGATAATCTTTTATAATAGAGTCCTGTTCTTGACTTATTTCTAATTTCTCTGATGTTGTGTATTGGCCAATGTCTGTTTTTGGATTACATGCAAGTAGAGAAATGGATAATAGTAATAAAGTGTACTTTTTCATGGATACAAGCGTATAATTATTTGTTTTGATCGTTGCTTTTTTTGCTGGGTGAACGAAGCAAAAAATAAACATGACAATTTTACAACATCACAAAATACAAATTTTACAGCTTGATTCCATATTTACTTTCCATGAATCTAACAAACAAATCGACAATTGGATGATGTACTTCCATGATATCTTCCTTTGAAAATTGTGCTAAGGGTAACCATTGTAGTGCTTTGATGTCGTCTTTAGGTTGGATATTACTTGTAGCGAAGGGGATTTCCAATAGATAGAGATGCGTAATAATTTTGTCCTTGTGGTTGCGGTAGCGGGGATCGTCTATTTTAGCGGAGCCTGTATACACGATCTCTTCTGGAGCGGCTGAGATATTCGTTTCTTCAAATAACTCTCTTACAGCCGCTGTTTCATAGCTAGAGTCATCAGCGTCTACAAATCCGCCAACGAAACGCCATTTGGGTTCATGTTCTTTTTTACCTAAAAGAAGGAAATAGGTTTGGTCTGGGTTGATTCGGATTACAGCAATATCTACGGTAGGTATTGCATTGTGGTAAACTTTTTCTTGCATTTTTTTGTTGTTAGGGGATTACAAAAAAAAGGCTGAATGATCGTTCAGCCTTTCTATTAGTATATAAAAGAAATGATTTTTTCTAAAGCCATTCCTCTTGAGCCTTTGATTAAAACGGTTTTATGGGCTAAAAATTCTTCCATTGCAGGATGTTGTGCAAAGAAATCATTAAGTGTGTCATAGAATACACTTGTGGTTGAAGCGGATGATGCTTTGATCTTGCCAAATTCTCTTCCGATGAAGAACGCTTGATCGTGTTGTGTTTCTTCTACTTGTTTGACTATGTTAAGGTGTTCTTTTTCACTTGCTGTACCTAACTCAAACATATCGCCTAAAATGTAAATTTTAGGTGTTGAAGCAGCTAATTGATTAAAATTAGCAACCGAAAGCTCCATGCTTGAAGGATTGGCATTATACGCATCTAGTAAGATGGTATAAGGTGCTTGTTTAATCCATTGGGAGCGATTGTTCGTCGGTATGTAATTTTGAATCGCTTGATTAGCTTCTGCTACACTCACGCCAAAATACTGCCCAATGGCTACTGCAGCTGCCATGTTTGTTGCGTTGTAGGCTCCTGTTAAATGAGAGGTAATGCGTTGGTCTCCAGCTTGTATTGTTGCAAGCTCAGTATTTTCGATGACCTCTATTGTTGCGTTAGCCTCTGTTTCTTTTGAGCCAAAGGTAAACCTAGAAAAGGTCATGGTTTTTGCGTCTTGTCTTGGGTCATCAGCGTTGACAAAAGCCATTTTGTGGTTGTCTTCTAAGTAGTCGTATAGTTCACTTTTGCCTTTTATCACTCCTTCAAATCCACCAAAACCTTCAAGGTGTGCTTTGCCAAAATTGGTAATATAGCCATAATCGGGTTGTGCAATGGTGCATAATAAAGCGATTTCGTTGAGGTGGTTAGCCCCCATTTCAACGATGCCGATATCTGTTTCATCGTCAAATTGGAGTAAGGTTAGCGGAACTCCAATGTGATTGTTGTAGTTTCCTTGTGTTGCTTTGACGTTGTATTTTTGACCTAGTACAGATTTGATTAGTTCTTTCGTTGTTGTTTTTCCATTGCTACCTGTTAGGGCAATGATGGGAAGTCCTAGCTGCTGTCTGTGGTAATTGGCTAATTGTTGCAGGGCAAGTAGGGTATTAGGTACAAGAAACATCTTATCGCGATCTGTTAGGAGTTTAGGGTTGTCCATTATCACAAAACGCGCACCTTTATTCAAGGCTTCTTGAGCAAATTCATTGGCGTCAAAATTTTCGCCTTTTAAAGCGAAGAAAAGGCAATCAGGTGTAATATTTCTCGTATCGATTGATAGGCCGTTAGCTTCTAAGAAACAGCTGTATAATTCTTGTATATTCATAAATCAAAAGTAAAAAAAAAGTCCTAATAAAAATTAGGACTTTTAAAAGAAATATAAAGTTATACTCTATTAGTTTTTCGTTTTGCGGATTACTTGTTTTTGACCCACTTTAGTCATAGCTAAACGGAATCCGATATAGTCTGTTGCTTGATCTTCTGGATAGAATCTTCGTGTAGCTGGATCTAACCAATATGCTCTGTCTTTCCAAGAACCACCTTTAATTACACGACTTTTCTCGTTGTAAATATTAGCAACTTTGTTGTTTTTGTTATTTTTAGCTGAAGTTTGAACCATTTCTTCTCCGTCTTCTCCAATTACTGCGTTTGTGTCAGCATCATAAGAAACTTGAGCTACTTGTCCAGGTAAATTACGAAGTCTCAAACGTCCATTAGATAAAGTGTCAAATTGTACCGTTTGGTCTGTTACGATTTGCGGTTTTCCATCAGGACCAATTTGATTTTTGTAATAGATGTTACCTTTGAAAAAGTTGAAATCAGTATCGATTTGATCGATTTGAGGATCATAAACATCCGCTACCCATTCTGCAACGTTACCAGCCATATCATAAAGACCGAAATCGTTCGGAGCATAGGATTTCACTGCATTAGTAATGTCAGCGTTATCTGTAGCCCAACCTGCAATTCCTCCGTAATCTCCACGACCTTGTTTGAAGTTAGCATACTGAGATTTTAATGTATTGTTACGTCCTTTTGCTCCTTTTTTCTTTGTAGGATTTTCCCAAGGATATGTTTTTCTACCTTGATAGTTGTTGTATTCTCTTGTTCCTGCCATTCCGATAGCTGCATATTCCCATTCTGCCTCAGTTGGTAGACGGTATTCAGCTGTGAAAAGACCGTAGTTCATTGTAGCGTAAAGATTTTTTTCACCATCTTTAGCTTTATTCTTTACTCCACGGTATACGATATCGCTATTTCCTCCGTATACAGCTTCTGGATTTGCTAAATACGTTTCTGTACTAAAATGTGCGTCAGCATAAGCTTCCATAATTTTAGCATCTTTCTTAAGATATCCAGCTCGCTCTAACGTTAACTCGTTTACACGGTCTGTTCTCCACTTAGCGTAATCATTCGCTTGAAGCCATGTTACTCCAACTACAGGGTAGTTAGCATAAGCAGGGTGTCTTAAGTAGCTAGAAATAAGTGTCTCATTGAAACCAGAACCACTTCTCCAAACTGTCGTGTCAGGTAATGCACTTTTGTAAATCTCTGCATACACTTGATTTGTTGGAGGGAAAACACTTTTCAACCAGTATAAGTATTCGTTATACGCAATGTTAGTTGTTTCAGCTTCATCTAAATAAAAAGATTGGACATACTGTTGTTTAGGATTGTTATTCCAATCAGCCATGATGTCATCTTGTACTCTTCCCATTGTAAAAGCACCCCCTTCAATGGATACCATACCCTTAGGATTCTGCTGTTCAAAATTCGTGTTGTACTGAAAGCCTCCTTTTTTATCATTTATTTTCCAACCAGTAGCAGAAGAAACTCCATTATTTGTGTTACTGCAACTCGTTAAACCAACTGTAGCTAGTAGGCCAGCAACCAGTTGTAAAGTCATAAGTCTATTAATCTTCATGTTAAAAACGGGTAAATAATTTGACGCAATATAAGAATTAACGATTAATTAGCAATATGCTTGCTGTGAATATTTTAAAAAAAACTTAATTTTTGTGTTTCAAAATGATTATGATTACCTAAATAACGCTTTTTTTTTAAGCGTATTGTGTATGGAAAAAATAATTATTTTTGCCTAGGATCAAATCCTCCTCATGCAAATATATATGAAATTAATTATTAATACACTACTGATTCTTACTTGCTTTACTCTTTTTTCTCAATCTAAACGATTAACGTTTCAATGGGATAATAAATTAGTAGAGCAGGCGTTGTTCTCTTCTGATTTTGATGTGACCCGAATAGATAAAAATTTAACATTTGAAAATGTTAATAATAAGTTAATTTATTCCTTTCAAGAAGTAAATATTCCAATTGCTTTTACTAATAATGTACGAATTGAACATGTTTCTTACGAAGATTTAGATGGAAATTTGCTGTCAAATGACCAGAAAAAGATATATGAAGGGGAAGTAAAGATTCACATCAAAACGGCCTATAGTGCAAATCAGCCCCAAACTTTTATTTATTTTTCGCCTATTGTCTATGAAAATGGTCGATTAAAACGCGTCAAAAGTTTGGCTTATCACATAGATAATCGCTCAACTACAGGAGCAGTTCAGTCGCGTTCTTTTACTAATGGGCGCAATACAACAACCCAATCGGTTCTCAAACAAGGGAATTGGTTCAAGTTCGGTATTCAAAAAACGGGAATTTATAAGTTAGATCGGAATTTTCTTACCCAATTAGGTGTTCCTCAAACGGTTGATCCCCGCACAATACAGATTTACGGTGCTGGTGGACAAATGCTTCCTGTGGTTAATCAATCGGATTATCCAGTAGATCTTCAAGAAAATAGTATATATGTACACGGAGAAGAACAGGGAAGATTACAAGCAGACGATTATGTTTTATTCTATGGAATAGGAGTTGATCAATGGAGTGATGACAGTTTGACGAATCTAAATGTATATGCAGAAGAAGCAACCTACTTTTTGACTTATGGGCAACAGCAAGGATTGCGTATCTCAAATTTTGTTCAACCAACAGCAAGAGAAGTAGAAATCTTAACAGAATTCGATGGTCGTGTTTTTCATGAACAAGATTTAGTGAATATTGGTAAACTTGGAAGAAAGTGGTTTGGAGAAGAATTCGGTTTGGTTAATCAACGGAATTTTACGCTTGAATTACTGCATTTAAAAACGAATCTACCAGTTACTTTTGGGGTGAATACAGCTTCGAGTTCGTATGGGAATACGTCTTTTTCTTTTACTCTAAACAATAGACATGTTGGCGGCGTTTCTTTTTTTCCAATTCGAAGCGCTACAACGAAAGGATATGAGAGTTTTTTAGAGAAGGAGGAGTATTTGAGTTCGCCATTGGCAGAAGTACAATTGACCTACCAAAATGGGGGAGTACCCAATTCAACTGGCTATTTAGATTATATTGAGTTTCTATATACAGGATCTCTACAAGGTGGAACTAAGCAATATCGCTTTTCCAACGCAAAGACGAAAACAATAGAGGGGGTAGTTCGTTGGGATTTTAGGGGTACCACTGAAGTGAATCGCATTTGGGATGTTACAGATGTTACGGCGATCCGCGCTATTTCAGTAAATAATCACCCCAATTTTAGCTTTAAATCACAAGGTGGAAGGGCACAGTACTATCAAGTTGAGGTACCCGCAGATTACTATACGCCAAGGATGGTAAGCAATAGTCGAGTGCGCAATCAAGATCTAAAAGGAATAGTTCATGCCCAAGCTGCGGTAGATTATCTTATCCTTACTAGTGAAGACCTAGTACCCGCAGCTCAACAACTCGCACAGTTTCACCGTCAATACAGTAAATTAAATCCTTTGGTTGTATCGGTAGAACAGTTGTATAATGAGTTTTCTTCTGGTCAACAAGATGGGGCGGCGATTCGAAATTTTGTTCGATATGTATCAGAAAATATGCAGCAGAAGGGAAAGGAACTACGCTATGTAAATATCATGGGAACAGGTTCGTATGACTATAAACAACGCGTGGAACAAAATGCAAATGTCGTCCCGTTGCACTATGGGATGAGTAAAAATAAAAAAGCACAAAATAGCAATTCTAACTTCTCGATGTATACGACTTTTATGTCTGACGATTACTACGGTCTATTGGATGAAGGAGAAGGGGATATGTATAATTTGGTTTTTGGTATTGACGTAACGGTAGGGCGTATGTTGGTAAAGAATATAGACGAAGCCAATCAAGCCGTGCAAAAAATCAAGGCCTACTATGGGGATGAATCTAAAGGAAGATGGAAAAACAATATTGTTGCCATGGCTGATGATGTGGATAAAGCGTCTGATTATGTACTACAGGTAGAAACAGATACGATTGTCAATCGAATTACGGCTCGAAATCCGTTTTTTAATGCGAATAAAATCTATTTAGATTCTTATGTACAAGAAACAACCGCAGGAGGAAATCGATATCCACAAGCGAGAAGGGATTTCTTAGACGCGATAGATAAAGGAGCTTTATTCGTTAATTATTTAGGACATGGTGGAGAGGATGGCTTATCTCAAGAACGCGTGTTTACCATTGAAGATGCTAAGAGATTAAGCAATGAAAATAAGTACCCTGTTTTTTCTATTATTACGTGTGAGTTTAGTCGATTTGACGATCCTAATTATACCAGTGGAGGAGAAGTACTCTATTTAAATAGTAAAGGTGGAGCCATCGCTTTAATTGGAACAACCCGCGAAATAGGTATTGAGATAGGGCGACTTTTGAATCGCACGTTTACCGATTTGTTTTTTGAGCAACCTACGACTTATTCAATGGCTGATGCACTTCGACATACTAAGAATCGCTATACCAATAGAGATAAGAATGTCGTTTCTTTTATTGGAGATCCAGCCTTGAAAATTGCACTACCTCAATTAAAGGTAGTATTGACTACAGTGAATGATGAAGCGGTTGTTCAGACGCAACAACAACCAGTAAAAGCGCTCGATTATGTGCAGATGAAAGGCGAAATACAAGATGAGCAAAATAACCTCGTACCGTCATTTACTGGAAATTTAGCGATTGAAATATTTGATAAATACCTAGATAAGAAGACACTAGGAAATGATAATGTAACCAGTAATGAAGGGGTAATGACCCTGGATTTTCAAACTTTAGGAGAGGTCGTTTTTAGAGGAAATGCCAGTGTTAAGAATGGAGCATTCTCCTTTGACTTTATCATGCCTAAAGATATTCGTTTAAATGAAGGAAAAGGAAAAGTGAGTTTTTACTCATCGAACAAAGAAATTGAATATACAGGAAGTGACGAGGAGTTGGTGATTGGAGGATTAAATGAAAATGCACCTAAAGATACAACTCCACCATTAGCTAGACTATACATGGATAGTGAATCTTTTGTTTCGGGTGGATTGACAAACAATAATCCAATCTTTCTTGCGTTTGTAGAAGATGAGAGCGGAATTAATACAGCAAGTGGTATTGGGCATGATATTTCAATAACGATAGATGATAAAGAGGATCAGGTTGTTATACTCAATGACTACTACGAAACAGAAGTAGATAATTTTAGAAAGGGAAAGGTAACCTATCAATTAAAAGATGTAGAACCAGGACTGCATACGATTCAATTTAAGGTATGGGATGTGTACAATAATTTATCTACTACGGAACTACAGTTTTTAGTTCAACAAGATGAAGCGCTAAAGATAGAGCATGTACTCAATTACCCTAACCCATTTGTTAATTATACAGAATTTTGGTTTACACATAACCGACCTTTTGAACCGTTAGATGTTCAAGTTCAAATTATGACAATTGCAGGTCGAATTGTAAAGACAATCAATCAACAGGTTGTCACAGAAGGGAATTTAAGCCGAGAAATCCAATGGGATGGGCGCGATGATTTTGGCGATCGAATAGGAAAAGGGGTTTATATTTATCGCATGACTGTGCGTGCTACCCAGACTGGAAAAAAAGTCGAAAAAATAGAAAAATTAGTTATACTTTAGGAAACAATTATATTTGTATAATTTTATAAACACAACTGGATGAAAAATATTACAGCATTAGTTTTATCTATACTTGGTGGATCTGCCTTGTATGCGCAGACCGATATGCATCCGATTACTACAGGAGTCCCGTTTCTTACAATCGCAGCTGACGCGAGATCAGCAGGTATGGGAGATATGGGAGTTGCTACTACAACAGATGTTTTTTCACAACAACATAACGCTTCAAAATACGCTTTTGCAAAAAAAGACCAAGGTGTAGCGCTGAGTTATACCCCTTATATGTCTAAGATATCAAGTGATATGTCACTTGCTCAGTTAAATTACTACAACAAGTATAATGAAAGAAGTGCCTTTGGTATTGGCTTCCGTTATTTTGGAATGGGTGAGGTAACATATAGGCAAGATTTTAATAGTATCGGATCGACGTATAAACCTAGTGAATTTGCTATTGACGCTTCTTACGCTTTGAAGTTGAGTGAACAATTTGGTATGGCCGTTACAGGGCGTTTTATTAACTCAAACTTAAAATTACCAGAAACAGGGGATGGAGATACGGGGAGTGCAAGTACATTTGCTGTAGATATCTCTGGGTTATATCAGTCTGAACGTCTTTCGTTTACGGATTTTGATGGTCGTTGGAGATTTGGTTTTAACTTGCAAAACTTAGGACCTAAAATTAGTTATAGCGATCGACCTAATGGAGATTTCTTACCAGCAAATTTAAAATTAGGGGGTGGTTTTGATTTTATATTAGATGATTATAATACGTTGACCATTACAACAGAATTTAATAAACTATTGGTGCCAACGCCGCCAAAGAATATTACAGATCCTGAAGAAATGCGTAAATACAATGATATAGGATGGTTTAAAGGGGTATTTAAATCCTTTGGTGATGCACCAGGAGGAATGAGCGAAGAAATGAAAGAAATCGCTTGGTCATTTGGAGCAGAGTACTGGTATGACAATGTATTCGCGTTCCGTGCGGGTTATTTCAATGAGAATAAAAACAAAGGTGCTAGACAATATGCTACCCTTGGAGCTGGATTTAAATACAGTGCTATTACAGTAGATTTATCCTACTTGTTCTCGACATCAAAAATTAATAATCCATTAGAAAATACCTTGCGTTTTTCATTGAGTCTTGACTTAGGTAGAAAGACGTATCACAAAGGATAAATAGAAAAGTAGTATATTTGTACACAAATCCAAACCGTTGAAGCTAAAAACGAGTTTGGATTTTTTATCTCTAATTGTTTGAGTTATGAAGAAAGTAGAAGTTGTAACAACCTTTATTGAATATGAATCGATGTCTGCTTTAGACACACAAGATCAAGCGTTGATGGCCCAAGCGGTTGAAATAAGAAAAAACGCCTATGCTCCTTATTCTCAATTTCGAGTAGGTGCAGCGTTGCTTTTAGAAGACGGAACGATTGTCTTAGGTTCTAATCAAGAAAATGCTGCCTTTCCTTCTGGATTATGTGCAGAACGTACCGCAATTTTTCAAGCCGGCGCTTTGCACCCTGGTAAGCGAATTTTGAAAATCGCTATTTCTGCTGCTTCTGATCTAAAATTAACCAATCATCCGATTCCTCCTTGTGGGGCTTGTAGACAGAGTATTCTCGAATATGAAGTGAAACAAGAACAACCGATCGAGATGTTTTTTATGGGAGCGGAAGGAATGGTATGCTATTCTCCCTCTTTACTGAATATGCTACCCTTTCATTTTGATGCTAAATCAATGTGATAAAAGCAAAGTTAGAAGAGGAAGTACTAAGTGATCATTTACAAAAATGAGCCTATTTACTTCCTTGATTCATAGTTAATTGCTTGTAGAAAAAAAAACGAGTGTTAACGTTGAAATTATATCAAATAAATTATTAATTTTGATATGAAATGGCGATGAAACTAAAACTTCGCTTATAGGTCCCTAAAAAATTGAACGCGGACCTTTTGAATTTATAAAATGGACACATACCCCCAGATCATCACAATATTAGCTAGCGCTACTATTGTATCCGAAGAAATTTCAATTGGTAAGTTATTGCTTACGTTATTCTTAGTATTCCTAAATGGATTTTTCGTTGCGGCGGAATTCGCAATCGTAAAAGTTAGATCTTCTCAGATTGAAGTACATCAGGAGTTAAACTCTAAGGTAGCAGGTGTTGCAAAAAATATTGTAACAAATTTAGATGCTTATTTAGCGGCAACGCAATTAGGGATCACTTTAGCTTCACTAGGATTAGGTTGGGTTGGAGAAAGTTCATTGACTCCTGTTATTATGAAGGTATTTGATTTATTCGGCATGACTGGACCAGAATGGTATTCAGTTGCTAAGAGTATCTCATTTCCAATAGCCTTCGCTATTATTACGATTTTGCATATTGTATTTGGTGAATTAGCACCTAAATCAATCGCGATTCATTTCCCTACAAAAACAACATTCTCTATCGCTTTGCCGTTGCGCGTATTTTATTTTGTATTCAAACCAATTATTTGGATGATGAATGGATTAGCGAATGGTATTTTACGCATGTTCGGTATCACACCCGTCCACGGTTCTGATATACATACAGAAGAAGAATTGAAAATGATCATTACCGAAAGTCAAGTAGGTGGTGCAATTGAAGAAACAGAACGCCTGTTGATTCAAAATGTTTTCGATTTTGACGATAGACGTGTAAACAATATTCAAACACTGCGTAAAAATGTTTCAGCAATTGAAATCAATACGAGTGTAAAAGAAGCCATCGACTATGCTATTACAGAAGGCTATTCTCGTTTTCCAGTATATGATGATTCCCTAGATGATATCAAAGGTGTGATTTATACGAAAGATTTAATGAAAGCCATAATTAAGGACAAAGAGGATGTATCTCTTGCTTCTTTAATGCGTGAGCCAATTTATATTTCAGAAAATGCATTGATTAAAAATGTATTGAAACAGTTTCAAGCGAAGCACTTGCAAATGGCAATAGCAACCAACGAGGTTGGTGAGTTTACAGGTATTGTGACGATGGAAGATATTTTGGAAGAGTTAGTAGGTGAAATCCAAGATGAGTATGACAATGAAGAACCTATTGTAGTTTCTACAGGAGAAGGGGTGTACATGGTAGATGCGCACTCGAATATTTCTGATATCAATCGTTGGTTGCCTTTCAAATTTGAAGAAAGTGAACATTATGATACGTTAGCGGGATTAATCAGCGAAGTCTGCCCAGATCAAGAGTTAAAAGAAGGCGATATCATCGATTTAGAACACTATACTGGAGAAGTAGTTAATATGTATCGAAACTCAGTAGAAAAGGTTCAATTGACGTTGAAAGAAGAGCATTTAGAGGATATAGCACAAACCTAAGATGACATAACCTATATAGAGGCAACCAAGTGGTTGCCTTTTTTATTGAAAAAAAGATAAGGACGAATGAAATTCACTTTGAGTAGGATCAGTTTTTTTTATTTGACAAATTTCACAAAGAGGAATTAACAAATAAAAAGGAGGATTGGAGTTGGTCGAAATAAAAAAAAGACGGTACTTACAGGCTTTAATAGAATCATATAGTAAGATGAAATACCAAGCCCTTTATCAAATGATCGATGTGCAAACCTATTGTAAGTTGCGTGTAGCATCAGGATTATCTCCCAAAACAATCGAGGCGGCAACGATCGGATTGCGCAATTCCCTTTGTTGTGTGGTTATTGTTGATACGGAAAAGAGCAGTGAAGTAATTGGGATGGGACGCTTAGTAGGAGATGGCGCTTGTCACTGTCAAATTGTGGATATTTGCGTGTTGCCAGAACACCAAAAGCAAGGATTAGGTAAACTCATCATGCGTAAATTAGACGAATTTATTCAAGCGAATATTCCCGTGTCATGTTATATTAATCTGATTGCCGATGGAGAAGCTTATCGTTTGTATGAACAATATGGATTTAAAGAAGTTTGGCCTGCTTCACGGGGAATGGGCTACACAAAGAAGCAGTAAAAAATAGAAAAGGAGCGAGTTATATTCGCTCCTTTTGTGTTATAACTCGATAATGTCGAAATTTTGTTCTAAAGGTTGTAGCTGTTGAAACAGTTTGTGCAATAAATCATCTCCTGCTTCTTGATAAAATTGAGCAAAATTGAAATAGCGCTCTTGTAAGCTATGCTGAGGAAAGAGCTCTAGTTGAATCGCCATAATGCGGTCTAGTATAGCTTTGTTTTTTTTCTTTTCTGCTTTTAGCAAGCGCTTTTCTAAATGATCAAGTCCCTTGATTTGCTTTTTCTCTTGTGCATTAACAGCTCCAATAAAGGATGCGTCGGTTTGTTTGGCGATGTCCCTTAATGTATCGAATTGTTCTTGTAATACCTGGCGTTGCACTTTGAAATCAAAAGAAACATCAGAAAACTCGATGGATTTACGGTGCAGTAATTCCTCGGCCGAAGTGAACATATCTGACCATGAAAGCTGTAGTTTTTCCATTTTTTTAACCTGTTTTTCGGTGGCAAGTAAAACGGAATTTCGCAATAATAGCATTGGGAAGTCCACTTGATGTAAATCGAAAACAGATTTTAATTGTAGCCAATACGCCAGTTCTCCTCCTCCTCCAATATAGCATAAGTTGGGTAAAATCGTCTCTTGATATAACGGACGTAAGATTACATTTGGACTAAAGTTCTCGGGATGATTTTCTAGTTCAGCTAAGATCTCTTCTTTTGTAAAGGAGATAGAGGTGTTGTTTATTTTATAACAATTGTCTTCCCAAATAATTCGCTCGCGCAGCTTATCCTGAATGTAAAACAAGTTGATGTCTCGAGGAGTTACTTGTATAAAATAACGCTGTAAAATGTCATATGATTTTTCAACCTCACGAATGGCATTTTGTTGCAACAATTCTTGTTGGATCGAGGGAGCAAATACTTTTTTTAATTGTGGATGATCACCGTCTACAATAACGAGTCCGTGCGATTCGAATAACGCATTTGCTAAGTATCGCGTTGCATCAGCTAAATTATCGTGTTTCAAATAACTTGTTTCAAAGAGTACTTTGAGTTTTTTAGCGTGTAATCCAGCATTGAGTTGACCTTTGAATACATCGAAAATTTGCTCTAATCCAGCGGTAGTCAATCGACCGACAGGACCAGTACTTTCTCTATCCCAACAAATCTTCTTATCTTGAAAGTAGAAGTGATTGATTTCTTCAAAATCATGATCTTCTGTTGCCATCCAATACACAGGTACAAAATTGTAATCGGGATAATGTTGTTTTAAGGTAACAGTAAGATTAATGGTCGAAACAATTTTGTAGAGAAAATACAGCGGACCTGTAAATAAATTGAGCTGATGCCCCGTTGTAATGGTAAAGGTATTATCGTCTTGCAATAACGCAATGTTTTGTTGTGTTGCTGGTGAAGGTTGAAGGTTGGTGTACTGCTCTAACAAAGCATCGTGTAACACGCGGCGTTTTTCTTTTGAAAAATGATGTTGTTTGGCTTGTATCTGCGGTTTAAAATTTTCCAAAGTTGGAAAAAGGTGATATAGCGGTTTTAAATCTTCTTCTTGGTTGAGGTAATCAACCATTAATTTAGAAAAATAACCGGAATTTTGAAATGTAATAGTAGGTATAGTCATAAGACACTAGGTCAATTATAAAGTTTGTTTTAAAAAAAAAGTTTTACTAAAAGGATAGTAAAACTTTTTAAGTATAGTAAAAATACGGTTTTATTTCAAATATTAATATATTAATTCAATCCAACCGGTATAAACTCCGGTAAGTCCTTCAAAGTAATACCAGTACGTTCCACTTGGTAGCTTTTTATTTCCATTGGACTGTCCTTGCCATTCTTTGGTATATCCTCCGGTTTTCTTGTATACTTCAATACCATATCGATTAAAGATCTTTAGGTTCACTACGCCATAGGGAGTTAAATCCCATACATCATTGATTTGATCTCCATTAGGCGAAATTCCCTTCGGAATGAAACAACCTTCGGTGGTGATGGTAAAACTATTTTCAAAAGCACAAGTGTTTAACTCCGGTGCATCGTAGGGCTTTGTAGCGTGAATGTAAATTGTTTTTGGTCCATAGAAAGTACTTTCAGCCGTATTTGCTTCGAGTGTTTTTCCTTGACCATTTGCTTCTAAATAATAGGCATAACCTTCTGGTAAATCTGGTAATCTATAAGGTTCGCATTCAGTGTTGAGCTGATTTTCTATTCTAAATCGGGGAATTGAGTGTAAGCGAATTTCGGAAAAAACAAAACATTCATTTACATCACTGATTTTTACTGTGATTACCCGATCCTCATTATAGTCAACTAAGTAGGCTGAAGGATCTTCAATTTCATTGCTATTTTGTTCTGCATCAACAAGACTTGTAAAAAATTGTACTTTGTATTTCTCTTTGTCTTTTTGCTGTAATAAAGTAGAAATCGTTTGTTCTAAATTATATACAATCCCCGTATTAGATTCTATTCCGCAAAATTCTGAATAGGTAAATGCAGTTGAAGTGATACCTAAGTCATTTACAACTAAATGAATCGGTATTTCCACGGGGCATTTGCCATTAATGTTCATATGAAGGGTTATTTTTTTGCCATCTGTGGTGTAATTTTTAGGTGTATTTATGACTGTGGGTACTCCTTCAACGGCCTCGAAGTAGGTAAATGAAATAGGATTAATATGCCCTTCTTGTAGTCGAGATTCAAATTTGGTTAAATCAAATGTAGCTACCTTTTTGTTGTTTTTAATTTCGGTAAAACACAAAGCATATTTCAATTCTTCTTCAGGTACTTTTGGCTCTTCATTAGCAATTAAAGTAATTTCTATCGTTTTTACATATAAACCATTGTCTCTTTTAAAACGCGCATAAATTTTCTTGGGACTATCTTCAACAGTTACTTCAAAAGGAGAAGGCAATATATTTGTTGCGAGTCTATCTCGTGCATCATCAATAGATTCAAAAAAATCAATGACAAATGTATTGTTGATATTGTTGATTTCACGTTTGATTGACTCAAGATCAAAAAGTTCCTTTTTATCGTAGTTTATATCACATTTTTCATAGGTTTTTCCTAAAATATCACAGTTTAATACGGCATCACCACCAAAGGATAAAGTGAATCCTGAGTCTTCAGGTGACCATCGATTGATCGCAATCAGGATTCCATCTCCAGGTTGAACGTCATAGTAGCGAACAAAGCCCGGTACCGTTGCTGCTCCTGTGCCTGGTCGAACCCCTGGGGCCTCGCATAAAAGGGTCTCCGTTAGGGATAAACCGATATCGTATAATTGGGTGTTTACTCCATCATTTTGAGATCCGCGATCACCAGGACCAAGGTTTTCAAAATCGGGATTTTGCCAAGATGCAAAATCATAGTCCACCGGTCCTTCAGGACTGATTGTAAATGTAAAGGTACTACCAGATTCAATCTCTACAAAAAAGAGAGCAAGGGAGCTAGTCAATGGACTAAAAGGACCACTACACGGTGTTAGTAAATCGTTATAGCTCGTATTCTGTGGTGTTTCTCCTACAATTTGTTGATTTGAACAAATGAGAATAACATCTTCTGGATTTATTCTTTGAGAATATATTAAATTAGAGCAAATTAATAATATAAGCAGATAAAAATTTCTCATATAAATTTTATTTTAAACGATCGAATAGTAAATATAATTTAATTTTAACTTAAAATTAGCATTTGAATCAAATTTTTTTAAATTATTATTTATACTGATAAATTGTAGGTAATTTTGTTTTTTCAAATTCTGTACCGTGCAAACGACCATTACTTTATTTACTCCGCCCTTTACCCAGTTGAATACACCTTATCCTGCAACTGCTTATATTAAGGGTTTTTTGAATACGCTAAATATCTCCAGCTACCACAGTGATTTGGGGATTGAAGTTATTTTGCGCTTGTTTAGCAAAGAGGGATTAACGCGTTTGTTCGATCACATTCATGCGGTTGTACAAGAAGTGAATGGCAATACACATCGTATGTTAGCTTTAGAAACAGAGTATATTGCAACGATTGATGCTGTAATTAAGTTTTTGCAAGGGAAAAATCCCACTTTTGCTCATACCATTATCAAGGAGGATTTCCTACCAAGGGCCTCTCGATTTGATCAACTGGAAGAATTGGAATGGGCCTTTGGCTCTATGGGAATTCAAGATCAAGCCAAGCATTTAGCAACGTTGTATTTAGAGGATATTGCCGATTTAATTGTCGATACAATTGATCCTCATTTTGGTTTTAGTCGTTATGCGGAGCGATTGGGGCGATCGGCTCATACGTTTGACGAATTGTATGAATCATTGCAACAACCGTTGACGTTTATTGATGAACTGACTCTTGAGCTTTTAGCTCCAATTATAGCGCATTCAAATCCCAAAATTGTAGGATTTTCCGTACCGTTTCCAGGGAACTTATACAGTGCTTTTCGCTGTGCACAATGGATCAGAAAAAATCATCCAGCAATAAAGATTACTATGGGGGGTGGATACCCCAACACAGAATTGCGTTCTTTAAGTGATGCAAGAGTTTTTGAGTTTTTCGATTTTATTACGTTGGATGACGGTGAGGCGCCGCTAGAAAATTTAATTCTACATGTGGAAGGGAAAATCTCCCAAGCCGAGTTAAAGCGAACTTTTGTGTGTGCAAATGGTGAAGTGGTTTATATCAATAATCCATTAAAGCGCGATTATAAACAAGCAGAGGTAGGTACACCAGATTATACAGATCTTAAACTCAATGATTATATTTCAGTGATTGAAGTAGTCAATCCTATGCATCGTATGTGGAGTGACGGACGTTGGAATAAATTAACCATGGCACATGGTTGTTATTGGGGGAAATGTACGTTTTGTGATATCAGTTTAGATTATATTAAAGTGTATGAACCTGTTGCAGCCAAATTAATTGTCGATCGCATGGAAACGCTGATTGAACAAACAGGTGAAACGGGATTTCACTTTGTCGATGAAGCTGCTCCACCAGCCTTAATGCGAGAGGTGGCGTTGGAAATTATTCGCCGAAAAATCACAGTTTCTTGGTGGACGAATATCCGCTTTGAGAAAAGTTTTACCCGCGATTTGTGCTTGTTGTTAAAGGCTTCTGGCTGTATTGCTGTATCAGGTGGATTAGAAGTAGCTTCTGATCGTTTACTCAAACTGATTGAAAAAGGAGTTACAGTAGAGCAAGTGGCTCGTGTTAACCGAAATTTTACGGAAGCGGGCATCTTAGTACATGCGTATTTAATGTATGGTTTTCCGACACAAACGGCTCAAGAAACAATTGACAGTTTGGAAATGGTACGCCAATTGTTTGAAGCAGGTATTATGCAATCTGGTTTTTGGCATCAATTTGCAATGACTGCACATTCTCCCGTGGGAATGAACCCAGAGGAGTATAAGGTTATTGCACAGAAACAAGAAACAAGTGCTTTTGCTAATAACGATGTACCCCATGTTGAAATGAACGGAGCGATTCACGACAAGTTTTCCTTCGGATTAAAGAAGTCGTTGTTTAATTTTATGCATGGCATGTGTTTGGATTGGCCACTCAATGAATGGTTCGACTTCAAAGTACCTCGTACCTCTATTCGCCCAGATTATATTGTATCTTGTCTAGAAAACGAGTTGTTCCCAACGTATAGAGGAAATCAAAAAATCATTTGGTTGGGTACCTATCCCTATAAAGAATACTTCGAGAAAAAGAAAAAAGGAAACGTTTTTGAAATGGTTAACTTGATTTTTTATACGAAGAATGATACAATTACCATCAGTTTGGATCGAGAAGAAGGAGATTGGTTTGCCTCTTTTATTGAAGAGCTAAAAGGAGGCACGACGCAAACTAAAACGTACCAAGAGATGAAAACGAGTTTTGAAGCAACTTGTTCTACTGACTTTGAACTGTTTTGGTACTCAAAGCCAGTACAACAATTGCGTGAAATGGCTTTACTTGTGGTGTAAGTAAAGTAACTTTTAGTTTGAGGGTTATTTCTTTTCGAATAGATATAAGCGAATTTCCGTATACAGAATAACGAGGATGGAACCTCCAGCAACAAAAATCATTTCTGTTGGTTGGTAATACGTATGGGGGAAGATCGCAAAGTAGAATAGCAAATTGCTAGCGAGCATCAACATACCTAAACTGAGCATCAATCGACCACTTAGTTTTTGAGCGAAATCCCAATTTTCTTGGTTCTTCATACTTCGCGGTGTACGGTAGCCTACTGGTCCAATATGCTTACAATATGGCATAACTATACCTATAATAAGGTAAATGGCAGGTAATAGAAAGTAAGGTAAAAGTGTGTTATCTGACATAAATAGTTACTTATCGGTTTGTATAAAAGTTGCGATCGTCGACGCAAGTTCAGGGTGTAAAGGAAAGGAAGGATCTCCATAACTCTTCATGTTATCTTCGTCTTTATCTAGTTGTTTTAGTACGTGATTCATGTTTTGCAAGGTCACGCGTTTAGCCTTTGGATTCGCTTGACTCAACAAATCTCCTTGTCTTAAAGAAACCTGTAGATCTTTATCTCCATCAATAATCAAGACCGGTTGTTTTATTTTTTGTATCTCCACACACGGATCATATTGCATCCAAGAAATTAAGTATGGTTGAACACTTGGGCGATACAATGACAATAGCATCGGTAAAACATCATCTACTTGTTGTCCCTTTTTTAGAGAAGCATTGATTCGTTTGACCTGATCACCTAACGCCGGTAGTTGCTTGACTACTTGTTCATAAATGATTTGATCTGCAGCTACGCCAGGACTTTGCAAGGCAACGTATTGGGTTACTTTGTTTGATGTATTGGCTAAGATATTGGCAACTAAAGCACCTTCACTATGACCTACTAGCGTAATTTTAGGATATGTGGTAGAAAAATGATCGACAAGTAAGGCTAAATCATTCACCCCATCTTCAAATCGTTCCTCTTCTTCTTTTATGGGAATATTTAATTTTAATTGTGTAATAAAACGCTTGTCATAAGTAAATACATCAAGACCTTGCACAACCAAAGCTTTCGCTAGCAATTGATAAGAATTGCTTTTTATTTTTAATCCTGCAAAGCTATTTCCATTTCGATTCGTTGGCCCAGACCCAGGAACGATGATTACGAGGTTGTCGCTTTGAGCTGCAGAAGTATATAAATCACCAAGTAAATGAGTGTCAATTGCAACCTCTGTTATTTGAGAAGTTTGAGCAAAACCTAGTATAGCACCTAACGTAGTTAATACATAGATAAAGAAGTGTAATAAGGCTTTCATATTAGTATAAGTTAGTTAAAGAAGGAATACATAATTCGACCAGTAAAACTGAGAGTGCAAACAAAATGAGATGTGCTTTTTTCTTTAGATGGGTAGCTGTCTTGAACCCTTGATATAAATAACGACTAAAGAGGATACACAGTAAAACAATAAAAGCACCTAACGTAATATGCAAAAACATCAATAGAAAATCACCGCCCATTTTCTGATCTTCTTTCACTTGTTCTTCTAGGTTAATTAGAAGATCCATAACATAATCAAGGGGAATAATCAGTAAAGGAGATAAGGCTATTTTGGCGATGAGTACGGTATTGAATATGTCAATGAATCTCGTTTTCTCATTGATGTAATAGCCTAGTAAAAAGAGTGCTAAAGTCAAGGCAAACGCACTAATTCCAAAATCGGAAATGGACTGTAACAACGTAGGAGGTACAGTTACACTCTTTACCTGTAAGGAGGAAAATAGACGGAGATTCCTTGTCAGTTGCAGTAAACAGCCAAGAAAGGCCATACTTAGTCCAATAAGTAGTAGTCGCTTTTCCTGCGCATATACAAAAGGTTGCAGTATGAGTTTTTTCATTTTCTAATGGTTAGTATAAATATACAAGCAGTTTAGATCCCATCTCAGCTAGTATAACCACAACAAGAAGTAAAACATGATGAGAAGCTTGTTTGGCGTTGGTTGCATTTTTGTAACCCCTATAAAGTAAGAATCCCATGAGAACTAAGGCTAATAAAGTAACTAATCCCCCTAGTACAAGTATAGCAATATTGAATACAGGCAGTTCATTTAGCACTGACGGATTGTGTATATTATCGATGAGGAACTCTGATGTTTCTTGATTGATGTTTCCAATGTTTGTTAACGGTGCAAAATAAAGGGGAATTCTACAAATAAGTGCTACGTTTAGAATATCGATAAAGCGTGCTTTAGTTGGTAAAAAACGCGAAAGTAGAAATAAAAATACGGCTAAACATAGTGTATTGATTCCATTGTCTATAAACGGTTGATACCACTTGATGGTACTGGTGAAGTGTACGTCTAATACCCCATCGAATCGAGTGTTAGTAAAATAAGCAATAGTCGAAGCAACTAGAAGGATTACTATACCAATGATAAAGAGTTGTCTTTCTTGAATCGTTTCGAATGGTCGAGTAAAAGTATTTTTCATAAAGGTTGGTGTTGTGTTAAAGGTTGGTTGACTTGGTTATAGGTTTTGTAGTTTTTTGATGTGTTCGATCATATCATCTAGTTTGTTTCGTACAGTCGGATAACTAATATTCATCTGTTGAGCCATTTGTTTTAAACTTCCACTGTATAGAAAAAACTGCAAAATAAAATCCTGTTCCTCTTGTGTTAGTTGAGAAAGTAAAGGCAAATTAAATTGCCCGCCTACGCTTGTCTCACAATTTTCACAGGCAAGTTGGGTAACGTGTAATTTGTTTGCACAACTCGGACAATGGGTAGGTAATTTGTGTTTTGTTTTCAAATTGTTTAATTTTATATAAGTCAAATTTAATAAAATTTATTTTAATATCAATATTTTTTATTTAAAAGAGAGAAGAAAGAGGAAATTGGAGTTCAGCGAAAATTGAAACGTAGTGAAGATTTATCGAACTCCAAAATAAAATATAAACCTAATGAGATAGGTCGCATCCCCTAAATCAGTTTTCGTTTATTGAGTTCGATGAATCTACGCTTCGCTCCGATTTGCACTACGCTTCGATTTCTCCTACGTCGAGGTGACATACGAACCGAAGACTTAACTGTAATAAAATATTGTTACTCTCCCTAACTTTTGCAGCTGATCTGAAATAACGTCTCTCAACGAACAACAACCGTCCTTTTTACAAAAAAAGGTATGAATTACAAGTAATCCATACCTTTTTTACATAAGTAAAATAATATTATTTATAAAAAACCTCTTTCTTGCCTAATATAGTAGTAGTGATTTAAAGCAAAGTAAATGTTTTTTTGGCTGTTGTAATCGTTAGCACAAGAAAGAGGAAGAAATAATAATAATTGAAATTATTTTTGAATATAGTTTTGATTGATTTTCTGATTTAATTTCTCTAATACAGATTCCGTATGCACAATTGTATAAAGTACACAGAAGATATTCGCTGTGATCATGATTGCTTGTTGTGTTTGTATAGCGTACTCAAGCTGAGTCAAGGTATAATTCAAACAGATTAAGAATGAACTTGCAGCTAACAACGATGAGCTACTCGTTCGCTGTGCAACGCGCCAATGCTTATCGTCTTTGATTGCATTGTGACTTCTATATCCAATAAGATGTATTTGTTTTGTATGAAAAAGCAAATTTAGTAAGCCTATTATACCTAATAGGACAGGGAATAAATATAGAATAGTCATGTGTAGTAGTTTTTGTGTTGTTTGGTATTTGCTAAAATAAACAAAAAATTAACTTAAACTTAATATTTGAATGTGAAAAGAAAGAATTATTTGTTTTTTACTATTTTAAGGAATAAGAAGGTTTATTTTCTTTTGCTTTAAGTTTAGTGTTGGTTTTATTATTGTTATTTCAATAAAATCGAGTATTTTGTATTGAAATTATTTTTGTCTGTTGTAAAAAAAGGAATTATTACTCCATAAAAAAAGCCCACTTCTTAAAAAGTGAGCTTTATTATAACTATTTGAAAACAATTAATTTACAGGTTCAGAACTTGGTTCATGAATTTTTCTACTTCCTCAGAAGCGAAGTCAACGCCACCTACGATACGTTGAATCATATTGCCTTTTTTATCAAAAATTACAGTTGTTGGTATAGAAGAACCTAAATAGGTACTTGATATGGTTTGAGCAGGGGTATAGATCGGTAGATCTAAATTTCGTTTATCCATAAAGGCTTTCGCTTTATCATATTTACCATCGATATCGACGAGGAGAAAGACAACATCTTTGCCCTTCATTTTGTTTTTTAATGTCTGAATAGATGGCATTTCTTTGATACAAGGTGGGCACCAAGTAGCCCAAAAGTTGACAAATACGACCTTTCCCTGTAGAGAACTCAAAGAAACTTTAGTTCCATTAGCATCGAAAAATACGGCATCTGTTGTTTGAGTATTGACGGTTGCTGCTTGTTTTTGTTGGGCAGATACAGCAGTTGAAGTACCTATACCCAAAGTGATAGCTAAAGCTATCCCAACAAGACGTTGTCTGATGTTTTGATAGAATTGCATAGTTTTAAAATTATTTTTTTGTGTTTTTCATTTCTTCAGAAGGCTTGTTGATCACTAAATCAGTTGGCTGAAGTGCTCCAAATATTTCAGTGAGTGTATCCTGTTGAACACCGAGTTCTACCGGTACACGCAGGAGGCTATTATCTGCTTTTTTGGTAATGACAAAATTGCCTGATTGCGTATTGAGGATACTTTTTGTCGCTACCCAAAGCGTGGGTTGTTTGCGTTGAAGGTTTAGCTGTACTTGGGCATAGTCTCCTCCTTGCAATTTTTTGTCTTTGTTAGCGATGTCAAATTCTAGCGTTAAGGAGCGGTCTTGTTGATTTAAAACGCCGGATGTTCTAGAGAGTTGAGCCGTAAAAGATTCACCTGGATAAGCACTAAGGCTAAAAGTTGCTGTAGTCGCTTCTGGGATTGCACCTGCGTGTTTTTCTGGAATAGACAAAGTCAAACGCAATTTGTCGTTTTGTGCCATTTCAAAAATTGGGGTATTTGCTGCTCCTCCCACAAGTGAACCTGCGGACAAATTGCGTCGGGTGATAATTCCGTCAAAAGGAGCTACAATACGCAAATAATCCTGTAATTGATGTGATTGTGCTGTACTCGCTTTAGCGGATTCAAAAGCTGATTTAGCACTTTGCATGCTACTTTGTGCGCGATCTAATTCTACTTGAGCTACTGCACCTGTTGTTTTAGCGGCTTCTACTAAGCGATCGTATATTTGCTTAGCTAAGAGGTAGTCGCTGTGAGCTTTGTCTTGAATGGATCGATCAGATAACGCGCGTTGATTCATTTCTGGCGCTTCTAAAAGAGCGAGTAATTGTCCTTTTTTGACATAGTCCCCGCGTTCCACATATAAGTGTTTTATAAAACCACTCACTTTGGCATACAAAGCTACCTGTTCGTATGGTTTTATTTCTCCGGGTACAGTTAGGGTATAGATTGGATTTAACGCTTGCAAAGCTGTAGTGCTTAAATCGATGGACGCAAGAGGTTTTGAATCCGTTGGTTCTGCAGTAACTTGCTCTTTACATGCCGTTGCAAAAAGAGCAGTTCCGAATAGAGCGATAGATAAAATAAAATATCGTTTCATAATGAAGGTATTAAAAATCAAAATTAAAGGGTTTCAATGGAGTGAAATTTACTTTTTGGATCATCAGGATCTAAAGAAGGATCAACTAAGGTTGCCTTGCTCATCGTTGAGGTAAAGAAGTGTGGAAGTAACAATAAGATCGTTATCGTTGAGGCAATTAATCCTCCAATAACAGCTTGCCCCAGCGGAGCTACTTGTTCACCACCATCTCCTAGTCCTAATGACATAGGTAACATCCCTGCCACCATAGCAGCTGCTGTCATTAATACAGGACGCAATCGAGAAGAGGCTGCTAAACGAGCGGCATTCACGGTACGCAGTCTCATCTCCTTTCGATAGTATTCTGCCTGATTGATCAACAATACTGCATTGGAAACCGATACCCCAATGGACATGATAATTCCCATATAAGACTGTAAGTTTAAGGTACTTCCACTGAGAGATAACAGCACTAAACTTCCCGCTATTACAGCAGGTAAAACCGATAATATAACCAAAGGCAGTCGGAAAGATTGATAGTACGCAGAGAGCATTAAGTAAATCGTAATGACAGCTACACCTAATCCAATCAATAAGTTGCCAAGAGTTTCATCTAATAGATTGAGTGTTCCTTCAGTCCAAACAATGGTTCCTCTTGGTGGTTCTCCTACATTAGCAATGGCTTTCTTAACCGCTTTGGACGCTGATCCTAGATCTTTATCGTGGATGTTAGCAATAACCGTTACATAGCGATTGGGTCCTTTTCGGTTGACTTGTGCCGCCTCGTTAACTCTGTTTACTGTTGCTACATCTTCTAATATAGGACGTAAGTGGCCTTTTTTCAAGGGTAACGCTTTTAATTTTTCAGCACTGTCGATGGTTCCTTCAGGAATTTGTACTTGTACCTGGAACACTAATCCAGAATTAGGGTCAACCCATAAGTTTTTGTCCGTATAACGCGTGGATGAGGTAGCAGTTGCTAAACTTCGAGTCACATCGCTCATAGTTAGACCAAATTGCCCTAAAAGATCTCTGTTAACCTCAATTTGAAGGGTGGGATAATCAAGGGGTTCTGCAATGCGTATATCGCGTAAATACGGGATTTCTTTTAATTCTTGTTCAATTTTTTTCGCGTGATTTTCCGCCATTTTGATTTGTCGTGCTCCTACTTTGACTTCAATAGGGGTCATCGCTCCTTGTCCCATGATTTTTTCAACCAATTCCATCGGCTCAAAATTGATCAAGACTTCAGGTCTATTTGCACTGACCTTAGCTCTAATTTGCTCTTTGAGATCCATAATGGATCCCGTGTAAATATTTTGATCAATGGCCACTTGTAAAACAGCTTCGTGTGAAGCATTGGTAAATAAAAATATAGGGTTAATCGGTGTCCCAGAAGGGTGCATTCCCACAAAGGAAGAGGTGATAGAAATAGCGTTTTCGGGTACTATTGACGCGATGTCGCTGATGATATCTTTGACTACTTCTTCTGTTTTTTCAATGCGACTTCCTTTAGGGGCTTCAATTCGAATTTGAAAATCACCGCTATTTGAAGTCGGCATAATATCGGTTCCAATAAACTGAAGCAATACAGCAATACAACCTACAGCAATGAAAATATAACCAACGAAAAGAGCACGTGATCGCTTGTGCCAGTTGCGCACTACTTGGGAGTAACGCAAACGGAATTTCTCGAAAAACTTGCGTTGTCTCTTGGTTTTTTTATCATAGATAGCCAAGTGTTTGTTTTTCATTAACCAATTGGCTAAGATCGGAACAAACGTTTGAGAAGCTAAAAAAGAAAAAATCATCGCAAAAGCCACCGCTAACGACAGCGGCATAAACATGTCTCGAGGTATCCCCGTCATAATAAAAGCAGGTGTTAATACAGCGAGAATACACAGTAAAATTAACAACTTGGGAATAGAGATTTCCAATAAGGCATCTAAAATAGCTTGCGCTTTGGATTTGCCCATTTCAAAATGTTGATGGATGTTTTCTATGGTTACTGTGGCTTCGTCGACGAGAATACCAATGGAAAGAGCAAGCCCACTCAACGTCATAATATTGATGGTCTGTCCCATGAAATATAAAGCGGCAACGGCAGATAAAATAGCAACAGGAATGGTTAGAATTACAATAATAGCTCCACGTGTATCTCCCAAGAAAAGGAAAATCATTAATCCAGTGAATAGCGCACCTAAGATTCCTTCGTGAATCAAATTCGTCAAGGAACGCTCAATATATTTGGATTGATCAAATTCATAGCGAATAGAAACATCCTCAGGTAGGGTATTTTCTAAGAGAGGAAGAGAGGCTTTTAAATTTTTCACGACATCAATGGTAGAAGCGTCCGCTTTTTTAATGATGGGTAAGTACACGGAACGCGTTCCATTAATTAGGGCGTATCCTGTAGTTTGATCAGCGGCATCAATTACTTGAGCAACGTCTTTCACGTAAATAGTTCGGTCCGCTGTAGTGCGTACAGGAGTATGAAGGAAAACTTCTGGATTCGTTGCGATTGAATTGATAGGAGCCATGAGGTTTTGTTCTCCAATACGAATATTTCCAGCGGGAGAAGGGTGGCTGTTTTTGGTAATAGCTAGCGTAATTTCCTCTGGACTTAGCCCATGCGCCTGCATGGCATGTGGATCAATATTGACAATAATAGAACGCACATTCCCTCCAAAAGGAGCGGGTGCTGTTACACCTGGAATTTCCACGAACATAGGTCTAATTCTCGTTTGAACCATGGTTTGTAGTTCAGTAATTGAACGCTGGGGACTTTCAAAAACCAATTGACCCACAGGAAGTGAACTTCCATCAAAGCGAACCACCATCGGGGGAACAGCTCCGGTAGGTAAAAAGCCCATCGCACGAGATACTTGAGTGGATACCTCTCCCGCCGCTTGTGCCATATCGGTACCGGGATAAAAAGAAAGTTTCATCAAGGTCAGTCCTTGAACACTTTTAAAATCAATGTTTTGTACACCTCCAACAAAGAGGAGTACTTTCTGAAATTCATTGGCCATAAATCCATCCATATAAGCAGGAGATAAACCGCCATATGGCATGGCTATATAGATTGATGGAAGCTCTATTTCAGGGAAGATATCGACATTGATTTTCTTAATAGAGTTAATCGATAAGAAACCCAGTGCCATCACAAGGATTAAAATGACAATAGGCTTTCTTAAGGCAAATCTGATAAGATTCATAGGTAGTCTATATTATAAGTTAGTAAATAAAAAGTCGAAATTGGCCTTTAATGTGGCGGTTGATACGAGCTGTAACCAATAGTGTTGTGCAGCTTCAATATGTGTTTTTTCGGCTTGTTCTAATAATTGCTGTATCTGTAATAGTTCGGTCAACGTAATTAGACCACTTTGATAACGGGCCATATACATAGTATAAGCCTGAGTTGCCTCTTCAACAGCCTGATGGGTTTGCTTGAGTTGGGCTGTTTGTTCTTGGAGTTGAATCTCACTTGCTTCTATATTCGATTGAAGGGCTTGTTCGTAGGTTGCATACTTTTTATCTGCACTTTCTGCTTGTTTACTTAAGGCTTGTTTTTTGTGCTGATTTGTAAATAAAGAAGAAAAATTCCAAGTAATGCCCAGGCCAACCAAATAGTTGTCAACCGAATTGGAAAAACCCTCTTTCCATTGGTTTGACACAGTTTGCGCTTGAATACCACTTCCTCTAAGGGCATAGCCTCCAAGTAGTTTAACACTTGGTAAAGAAGCTCTTGTCATGGATTTACTGCTGTGTTCAAAGTAAGAGGCTTCTTGTTTATACTGTTGCAAGACAGGATGGGTAAAGTCAGTTGTCGATTCGAAAGTTAGCGATTGACTTAAAGCATGGGTTAGAAAATGCTCTATTTGAGCAGTGGTTGTCGCCTCTAAGGATTCGCCAACTAATTCTGCTAATGTAATGTGTGTTGCTTGTTTAACACCCGTCCAGTAATTTTGCTGTCCTGCTGCTTGTAAGTATGAAGAGTGAGCAAGTAAATTATCCGCTTCAGGTTTTAAACCCGAGAGGGTTAGCCCCTTGGTAAGGCGTTCTATATTTTGTAAACGAGCCGCATTTTTTTGCATCCAATCAAAATTAGCAGTTGCATATAAATTTTGGATATAACGGAGCGCAAGTTCTCGTTTCAGTTGAATGAGATAGGCGTCTTTTTGGGCAATGGATTGCTTGTATTGTGCTGTCGCTGCTTTGTTTTCTTGTGCTTGTTTTCCAAAGGCAAAAATCTCCCATTCAATTACGGCTGAACCAAAGGTGTTGAACGTTTGATCGCTTCCGTCTAAGGCAGCTGGGGTTCCACTGACGTTAAAAAAGCCAGATTGTGGAAAAAATGCCCCATTACTTCCTTCAAAAGTACCGTAAGAATTTTGGGCTTGAAATTTTAATTGAGGTAAAGCTTGGCTTTTTATCGCTTGTCTCTGACTTAATTTGGATGAAATTAAAGCTTCCTGTGCTTGTAAGCCAGGGTAGTTTTGTTCTACTTTTTTCCATAAACCATCCAGCGATGGGGAGGAGTGTTCTTGTGCATATAAGGATAAGCTTCCACAGATCAACCACAATAAAGTAGCCGAACGAAAAATCGTTTTCATGAGAAAGAAAATTTGAGGAGATCTAGGATAAATAGACCTCAAGTTGTTGAATTATTTTCACGATAAATAATAGCTATTGTTTAGCGGTGTACTACCACTGCCTGCAATAGTTGAAGTGATTCAATCGTTGAAAATCAAATTCTCAGATTCTGAAACTCGATAAATAAGGGTAGTTTACCCTGTAGTTGGGACGTATTCTGATACAAAGGATGTCCCGTTGAATCAGTTGATAAGCGAAAACCAAAAACGAAAAGTAAAAATGTAGAGACAAGAAGGGCTACAAAAGGGTTGGAAAGATCCCAATCAGCTTGTTGTAGGACCGTGCTGTCATCTTGTATAAGATTTTGATGGCAACTGCGTTCTGTAACTGTTGTTTGTTTTTTCGCCTTATTGGTTTTTGAAGATTGTTCTAAGGCAACGCTGTCATTTTGAAGTAAATGCGCTAAACTCGTTTGCATAGAACAGGTAGAGAAAATAAGCCACAACGCACCTAACAAAGCTAGTGCTTTGTACGATTTTTGTTTAATGCGATGCAATGTGCTTGTTTTCATGTAGAGACAAACATAGAATATTTCAAAATTAAATGCAATTTTTTTGAATAGATTTTTTTTCCGAGGAAGGATAGCTAAAAAAGAACATCACAAGTTGTGCTCAAGTACAAAAAAAACAGCGGTAAAAACCTTCTTATGGTATGAATTTTGATGCTTATTTACAAAACAAAAGACAGATGAGAAGAATAATCGTACTATTTGGTTTACTGCTAAGTGTTCTTTTTATACAAGGGTGTAGTTTAGATGACAATAGCAGTGATGTGAATGATCGCGTCGGGGGATTAACCATGGTCAATGGTTTTTCTGGGGCTAATGCGGTTTGGTATGCTGCGGACGGACGACTCATTCAACCGCCTTATCAAGGATTAGGGTATAAACGCTATGATTTTGTTCGTTTATATACAGGTGATAGAACGCTAGAAGTGTTGACCAATCAGCAGGAATCACTTGATGCCCGTATCAAACTACAGGTGAAGGACAATCAATATTATACGTCTTTTATCGGTGGGGGATCGAAAGCCAATGTGATTCACTTTATTACGGAAGATCAACCCTTACAGTTGGCAGAAGGACAAACAGGAATCCGATTTTTTAATTTGACAGGAGAGGATTTACCAGTCCAAGTTCGATTAAATGAGCAGCTGATTTTTGAGAATCGAAATTCTGAAACCGAAGTATCAGCAAAAGAAAATGAAAGGTTTATAATTCAGTCAAGCAATACCTATACCCTAACCATCGAAGATAAGGAAGGTAAAAGTATTACAAAACGAGAGCAAATTACGCTAGAGAAAGGAAGCTATTATTCTTTTATTTTAACGGGTTCTCATAATGCTCAAACCCCTTATTACTTAGGCGTTGTAAGACAGTTTTAATTCTATATCTATATCAATGTTTTGAAGAATAGCCACCATACTTATGGTGGCTATTTTTGTTTGGAGGGATTGAATAAGATCAAAGGAAAAGAATATATTTGTTTTTTAAACGATCTCTTTTATGGAAACATCCTTTTTTAATCAACAAATAAATACCAAAACACTACCACAACTCGATGAAGTTGTATATCAACCTTTGCAGGCTAAGTATAAAAGTGTTGTTTTACTGGCTACACTTAGTATGGTTGTGGTGCTTGTTGGCATTGGAGCCTGTGGATTTTATTTGCCCATAGAACAAGAAGCTTTGCTTTTTGAATACAAGAATGCCGTACTAGGGCTCAGTATTGTTTTGGCTATAGCAATGGCTGTTTTGCGCATTGCGGGAGTGGCTAAAAAAGGGTATGCTGTTAGAGCACATGACATTAATTATAAAACGGGATTAATCAATCAAAAGCAAATCGCTATTCCGTTTAATCGCGTGCAACATGTAGAAATTTATGAAGGATTTTTATTGCGTCTTTTTGGACTATGTCGAATTGAGTTTTTTACCGCAGGAGGAAATTTTGGCGATTTGAAGATTCCAGGCTTGACAGTAAAAGAAGCAGATCGAATTAAGGCCTTTGTGGTAGAACAAATTTCACCTTCAACAAGTGAAACGCAACTAAACAATCTTGAAAGTAATCCTAACACAGTAGAATAATGAATTTCTATATTCCCAATAGACAAGCCCCCATTGGCATTATAGTGAACTTTGTGTATGGATTGCAAAAGTTCGTTCGCGCTTTTTTCCCTGTTCTAATTTTAATAATGGTTCGAATAAATAAAGGAGAATGGCAAACAGGCGTACAATGGATTTTTTTGAGTATCGGCTTATTTCTAATCCTCGTATTACTTGGAGCATATCTCAGCTATCGCAATTTTACGTTTCATATTGAGAAGCAAACGGAAGCATTTGTCGTTCAAAAAGGGATTTTTAATAAAACGAAAACAACTATTCAGTTAGGTAAAATTCAACAAGTAAATATTAACCAGTCGTTTATCAATAAGTTGCTGGGAATTTATTCGATTGAGGTTGATTCCGCAGGAAGTACAACAAAAGAAGGAGTCATTAAGTCTGTTTCTCACGAAGTAGCGCAAGCGTTAAAAGAAACATTGTTAGCCTACCGAGAACACTTGATCGAAGTGGAGGATGCTGTAGTAAAAACAGAGGCAAGAAGCGAAGAAATAAACAACCAACAAGATACGCGTCATATTGGAGTGGGAACACTACTAAAAGTTGGAGCGACAACAAACTATCTCTACACGATGGGAATTGTATTGTTGTTTGCTAATTCAATTGTGTACGAAGGATCACGCTTGTTTAACGATTCTATTGATGATGAGGCAATCGATACCTTTTTAGAAGAAAAAGTAACCCTTTACGTGGGGGTAGTGATCGTACTCTTTTTTCTAGCGGCTATTTTTGTGTTCAATATTATCCGTACTGTACTTAAATTCTATAACTATAAGGTTGTGGTTCAGCATGATAGTTTGTTTATGTCTTACGGATTATTGCATACCAAAAGCACGATCATTAAACCTACTCGAGTGCAATTAATTAAAATTGTGCGCAATTACTTTCAGAAATTATGGGGGATATCTAGTTTTAAAATTCATCAAGTTTTTGGTAATGAATCTTTTAATAAAAAAACAGCGTTAGAAATTCCAGGTTGTTCTACGGAAGGAACCCAAGAGTTTTTTGATATGATATTTAAAAAACCGCTGGAACAGGAAGGCCGTGAATTAAAACACAACTACCGTTTCTTTGGATTTCGCTTTTTCTTTTTGGTCCTCATACCAGTAAGTTTATTTATCGGGTTTACGCAAGATACCATAGAAGAAACCTGGAGATTTAGTAGTGGAGCAACTTATTTTGTTGTGGTAACTCTATTGCTTTGGCGTTATTATCGCATCGGCAGATTAATCATAACCCCTAATTTTATTGTTGTAAAATCCGGAGTATGGGATATTAGCCACACGATTCTCGAGCCGCACAAAATTCAAAAAATCGTACTTTCGCAATTGGCTTGGCAAAAATCAGCGAATGTGGGAAGCATGCTGTTATATACAGCGGGAGGAATTGTTCAGTTTAGTACATCCAATTATGCACAGCTAAAAGAAGTAAGAGATCAATGGTTGTTTACCATCGAAAGCGAAAATAAACCTTGGATGTAGTGGATTGTTTACGGTTTACAGTGAACGGTTTACTGTAAGCCGTCCACTGTAAACTATTCTACATAGTCTTTTAAAGAGCAATTCATCAGAATAAAGCCTGGTAAGGTTTCTTTTTTTAATTTCTTTTTCAGAAGAGGAAGAAGAAAACCACTAAAGTTTTCGCCGTGAATAAATAAGCATTTGTTTTCGGTAATAGGGAGAATTTCAAAATAGTGATAGCCATCAAAAAGCCCTTTTATTCCCAATTTTCCTTGCCAAGTGAATTTTTGATGTGGTGTGCAAACCTGCACAATAGGAGAAAATTTCATGTCTTGAATTTTGACTTTTAATCGCTGACCGGGTTTAGCCTCTCCTTCAATTTTGGAAATAAAAGGATTCCATTTGTAGTAGTGATCAAAATCGAGTAAAGCATTCCAAATGGTTTCAGCACTAGCTTTAATTTCTATTTGTGTAACGAGTTTCATCTGATTTATTTTTACACAAATATCAAGGCTTTGAATAAGAACTCTCTTGATTTAAATCAAGAAAAACTATTTGGCATTTTTACGCCTTAATCGACTTAGAGTTTCAGGTGTCATTCCCAAAAGAGATGCGATGTATTGATGGGGAACACAGTTGAACAAAAAATCGAATTGTTTACAGAAAGCTAAGTATCGTTCTTCACTACTTTGCGAGAGCAATTGAAAAATTCGATTTTCCATTAAGTCAAAACAGTGTCCGATGAAACGTTTTTCTTTGGTATGCCAATGAGTAATTTCACGTTGTACTAAATCGTAATTTGACTTCGAGATGCTCCATACAGTAACGGGAGATAAGGTAGTTAACGACCACTTTGCAGGTTGATCAAAAAACCAAGAGGCAAGATCAGTAAGAAAATATCCCGGAAAGCTGATCCACTGGGTAATCTCTTTTCCATCAAAGTCAGCGTGTATCCGAATAAAACCTTCAGAGAGAAAAAATAGTTGGCCTGCTTTTTTTCCTGTTTCTAGTAAGCAGGTGTTTTTATCATGTGATTGCACAACAAAGTAAGGAGCTATTTTTTGTGCTTCTACGTCAGATAAGTGGAGGAGTGCTTGTAAAGATTGGTGTAATGACATAAAAAAATTGTCCTTTTGATTAAAAGGACAATTTACAATTATTCGGTAGCTTTCGCTTCTTCTTTTTTTCTTTCTTGGATAAATTCATTTAAGCTTTTGCCGTATTTGTGATTGGATACTTCAGGCGTTAATGAATTGTAAATCGTATCTAGATACTTGATATTGCGATCGTAAAGCTCTGTCAAAGCAATATAAGGAGCTACATCAGAGTGTTTGTTATTCAGCGCAAAATTAATGGCATTTAAAAACAAACGGCCTGTTAGTTTTTTGTTTACCTCTTGTAAGCTATCTAGTTGAGCGGTGTTATTTGTTTTTTGAGCTTCAAATAAAGCTACATACAAATCGTTTTGGCGATCGGTGATCATCGTTCTTGATTTGAGGTACTCTTTGTACAAATCATTGCTTTGAGATCCCTTTACTTTAGCGTCTCTATAAAAGTTCTTTAACGTTGTTTCGATGGTCATTGTACCAGGCTCTGCAAAGAAAGACAACTGGTTGTCAATTGAATTACTGTGACCTCGGTCTAAAGAAAGAAACAACATTTCTGGCGATTCAAGGTGGTGTTTGAAGGTGAAATCTGAAGATTGACCATCCACAACCAAAGAATCAAGCACAACAAAAGCAGTGTCTTGGACATGAAAAAGATATACTTTTCCCTGTTTTAAGCCCTCTACTTTCCCTGAAATCGTTAGGTTTTCAGTTCCTTTCGAATCTTTGCTACAAGAAGCAAATAGTGAAGCTCCAACAAGGAAAGCTACACCCATATATTTTTTTATCATATACTATTTAAATAAGTCTAAACCAGGAATATTAGGCATACCATCTTTAGCTGCTGCTGCTAATTCTGCTTCGTTAATAGCAGTTGCTTTCTCAATAGCTCTATTTAGGACCATAACGAGATAATCTTCCAATTGCTCTTTGTCTTCTATTAATTCATCAGCAATGGATAGTGAACGAATGGTTCTGTTTGCCGTTAAAGTCACGTTTAGTAATCCATCATTACTTTTTTCATCAATTAGAATCGTATCTAATCGCTTTTTTGTTTCTTCAATTTTAGCTTGGGTCTCTTGTAATTTACCCATCATTCCCATTAAATCGCCAAACATAATATATACATTAAAAATTTTATGCTACAAAAATAGTATAATCTTTTCAAGTTTTAGGTGTAAAATAGAGGAAGACCTGAACTAATTTAGGATCTATTTCGGTAGAAATTAATTTACATTAAGAAGTAACGCATTTATAATCCGTATTTTTGATACCTTAAGATTCGTTAATACAAAAAATATGAAAGAAGAGTTTTTGCCCCTAATTGTACAGCAGAATGCTGAAACGAAAAGGTTTGAATTAAACGTTGACGGACACCTAGCTTTTATAGATTACAAAGAAGTGGGAACGCGCATTCATTTGATTCACACGGAAAGCCCCGAAGCATTAGCAGGACGTGGTGCAGCAACTGCATTAATTGAAAAAACGTTAGCGTTTATCGAGGCACATCACAAAACGGTACTACCTTATTGTCCTTTGGTTTTTGCCTTTATTAAGAAACACCCCGAATGGAAAAGAATCGTTGATTCTAGTTTTCCTTCGTATGATAAATTGTAATTTTAAAAGAGTATGAAAGTAATAGGATTTGGTGCAAGTACATCTACCACCTCGATTAATAAAACCTTAGCTTCTTATGCCTTGAGCTTTTTTCCTGAGGCTGAGGTAGAATTATTGGATTTAAATGATTTTACAGTTCCCGTTTTTTCCGTTGATTGTGAAAGAGAAAATTGTCCAATGGAAGCAAAAGCATTTTTAGCTAAATTGAAAGAAGCAGATGTTCTTGTTTGTTCCATGGCAGAACACAACCGAAATTGGACGGTTGGTTTTAAAAACTTATTCGATTGGTGTTCGCGTTTAGAATTAAAACTATTCCAAGAGAAACCGATGTTGTTGTTATCAACTTCTCCAGGAGGATATGGAGCACAAAACTCGTTGAATATTGCTAAAACGATATTTCCTTCCTTTGGAGGGAATATAGTGGAGACTTTTGCGTTGCCTAAACTTCACGAAAACTTCGATTCAGCAAAGGGAATTATACCCGAAGATTTACACGAAACGTTTGAACAGACGGTGGAACGATTTAAAAAAGAAGTTCAAAACGTCTAGTAAACAAAGAAGAGCACTGGACTACCGTGCTCTTTTTTTGTTAGTAAGCTGTTAAATACATATTCACGGCTCAGAAAGTATGAATATATTTGGGTAATCGACTAAACCCATATACAGATGAACCCAATACCTACGGCTCCATTATTTGATTTTTTACAAGAATATACCTTAGCCAATAATCGCGTACAACTGATTCCCTTGAGTGAAAAGCACCTTCCTGATCTGTTGTACTATGCGTTAAACGAATCGGATATTTGGCATTTCTCCTCTGATAAACCAACGGATAATGCCAATATGATGTTATATGTCAAGACCGCTTTAACGATGAGAAAAGAAAAGCAGGGATATGCTTTTGTTGTATGGGATAAGTTGGAACGAAAAATAGTTGGCTCCACTCGTTTTTATCGGATGGATCTAAGAAATAAGGTGTGTTCTATAGGTTATACTTGGTATGGAAAACAAGCGCAAGGCAGTGGGATAAATAAAAACTGCAAGTATTTGCTGTTTGAATTCTTATTTGAAAAGGCTCAATTTGAACGAGTAGAATTTGAAGCAGACAATGAAAATAAAAGGAGTTTAGCTGCGATTAAAAGTTTGGGATGTACGTTGGAAGGGGTGTTGAGAAAGAATAAAATTAGAACAGATGGCACGCGAAGAGATAGTGCTTTTTTTGGGCTGTTGAGAGAAGAATGGTTCCAATCAGCCAAAGAAAACCTGCAGGCGAAACTTGTAAAGTAAGGCAGGGAATTCTATGTGAACGACTTCCTAAAACTTGGGTAAGCCCATTAAAAACTTGTATTTTTGTATTTTAAATTAAAAAGATGAACGAATCTATTCAAGCTCCAAGAGCAAAAAAGATAGCGCATGAATTAACCGCGCACAACCACACCCGCCTAGATCATTATTTTTGGTTAAATGACAGAGAAGATAAAGAGGTGCTAGCCTATTTAGAAGCAGAAAAAACATATTACCAAGCCTCTACGCAACATACACGTGAATTACAGGATCACTTATTTGTAGAAATGAAAAGCAGAATCAAAGAAGACGACGCTTCTGTTCCTTATTTTTACAATGGATATTATTATATCACACGGTTTGAGCAAGGAAAGGATTATCCTATTCACTCCCGTAAAAAAGACAGTTTAGAAGCTACAGAAGAAATTATGTTCGATTGCAACGAGATGGCTGCTTCTTATGCTTATTTTCACTTGAGGGGGATTACAGTTTCGGAAGACAATCAATGGGTGGCGTATGGGGTAGATACCGTTTCGCGCAGAGAATATACACTTTACGTAAAAAACCTTCAAACAGGAGAAATTTTAGATTTAGCGATTCGCAACACGACGGGGGCTTCAACTTGGGCAAGTGACAATAAAACGTTATTCTATTCGCGTAAAGATACTGTTACCTTGCGTTCGGATAAAATCTATAAACACGTTATTGGAACTTCTGTAGCGGATGATGTATTGATTTACCACGAAGAAGATGATACGTTTGATACGTTTATTTATAAAGAAAAATCGAGAAAATACTTAGTTATTGGAAGCGAGAGTACCTTGACTAGTGAATATCGCATCCTAGAAGCAAACAATCCAACAGGGGAGTTTCGAATCTTTCAAAAGAGAACAAGAGGAGTAGAATATGGCATTTCACATTATGGAGATCGCTTTTACATTTTGACCAATAAGGATGAGGCAGACAATTTTAAATTGATGTCTTGTTCAGAAACTCAAACCGCAAGTAAAGATTGGGAAGAACTGATTCCGCATCGAGAGGATGTATTGTTAGAAGGAGTGGATATTTTTAAAGATTACTTAGTAATTTCTGAGCGATCAAATGGATTACCTCAGATCAAAATTCAACCTTGGAAAGCAGGAGAAGCAGCGTATTATTTGCCCTTTGAAAGTGAAACCTATAATGCACAAGCGCAGATTAACGCCGATTTCGAAACAGAGAAGTTTAGATTTGTCTATCAATCGTTGACTACACCTTCTTCTGTAATTGACTTCAATATGCGTACCCAAGAAAAAGAGATCTTAAAAGAACAAGAAGTATTGGGTGATTTTGACAAGAATAACTATGTAGAGGAGCGTATTTGGGCTACCGCAAAAGACGGTGTGAAAGTGCCTATTTCTATGATTTATAGAAAAGGGATGGAGCGCAATGGTAAAAATCCATTTTTGTTGTACGCTTACGGATCTTACGGTATAACGATGGAACCTTACTTTTCAACAACGCGTTTGAGTTTGTTAGATCGCGGTTTTGTCTATGCCATTGCACATGTTCGTGGAGGTGAAGATATGGGACGTGATTGGTATGAAGATGGAAAGCTATTAGTAAAGAAAAATACATTCAATGATTTTATCGCTTGTTCAGAACACGTCATTGAACAAGCATATACCTCTAAAGAACATCTTTTTGCAGAAGGTGGGTCCGCAGGAGGGATGTTGATGGGAGTGATTGCCAATGAGCGTCCAGACCTATACCAAGGTGTGATTGCACAAGTGCCTTTTGTCGATGTAGTAACAACAATGCTAGATGACAGTATCCCACTTACAACAGGAGAATATGACGAATGGGGGAATCCAAATGAAAAAGAATATTACGACTATATGTTGTCGTATTCCCCCTATGACAACGTCCGCGCACAAGCGTATCCCAATATGTATATCTCAACAGGATTACACGATTCGCAAGTACAGTATTGGGAACCTGCAAAATGGGTAGCCAAATTAAGAGAAATGAAAACCAACAACAAACAGTTGTATTTTGATATCAATATGGATACCGGACACGGAGGTGCTTCTGGTCGTTTTGAATCGTTGAAAGAAGTAGCGAAAGAGTTTGCTTTTATGTTAGATTTACAAGGCATTTCTCAGTAATAAACAGATTAATTAATACCTTTGTTTAGTAGGCTTGCTGTTCTAAACACAGTAAAAATAAATTGAAAAATGAAAGAAGAAATCCAAGCGTTTGACAATGTAATTTCTTTAGTAGGTCAGACACCCTTAGTGAAATTAGATAAAGTTACTGCTTCTTTGGCAGGGCATTTTTACGGAAAGGTTGAAGCCTTTAATGCAGGGCATTCTGCTAAAGATAGAATTGCTTTACACATTATTGAAACAGCAGAGAAAAAGGGAATCCTAAAACCAGGAGGAACAATTGTTGAAACAACCTCAGGAAATACGGGATTTAGTATTGCTATGATTAGCGCAATCAAAGGGTACAAGTGTATCCTTTCGGTTAGTGATAAATCATCGCCAGATAAAATTGATATGTTGAGAGCAATGGGGGCAAAAGTATATGTTTGTCCGGCTAATGTGGCTGCTGATGATCCGAGATCTTATTACGAAGTGGCAAAACGCGTACAAAAAGAAACACCTGGGTCAATCTACATCAATCAGTATTTTAATGAACTGAATACAGAAGCGCATTATTTGTCAACAGGACCCGAAATTTGGGAACAGACAAAAGGACAAATTACACATTTCGTTTGTTGTTCAGGTACAGGTGGAACAATCTCCGGTACGGCTCGTTATCTCAAAGAGAAAAATCCGAATATCCAAATCTTAGGGGTGGACGCTTACGGATCTGTATTGAAAAAATACCACGAAACAGGCGAATTAGACCCAAACGAAATCGCTCCTTATAAAATAGAAGGTTTAGGGAAAAACTTAATTCCTTCCGCAACTGATTTCACAGTGATTGATCAATTCGTCAAAGTAACAGATAAAGATGCAGCTTTAGTTGCAAGAGAATTAGCCCGTACGGAAGGCCTATTCTTAGGCTATACCTCTGGAGCGGTCTTGCAGGCAACTCGATTATATGCCGCACAGGGTGTGTTTGATGAAAATAGCGTAGTCGTGATGTTGTTTCCAGATCATGGATCGCGTTATATGAGTAAAATATATAGTGATGATTGGATGCGTCAGCAAGGTTTTCTCGATGAAAGTGAACCTAAAAATGAAATTAACTACATTAAATAAAGAAAAATAAAAAAGGCTGTCTAAATAAACAGCCTTTTTCGCTTTCAGATTAAGGGGTTATCAGAAAGAAGAAGTATTCGTCTAAACTGTGTTTGGACTCCTTTTTTATTTTTCAATGAATGAATAGTACTTATTATTAATGCTATCTTTTATGATAAGAGATCAACAAATGTAGGTAAAAAATAGAAACAAATTGAGTTTTCATTACAATTTATCGTTAAATAGGTATGTTATTCTTTTGTTTGTTCTCTTTATGGGGAATTATTCTTTTTACATTTATTAAAACTCACGTTTATTCAAAATAAAAGACGGGAAAGGGAATTTTAAGCCATAGCTTCTTCTGTAGTTTGCTCAATTTCAATGTCTTGAAAAAAAGTGCTGTTGTGAATTAAGCGAAGGCTATCGGCTCGAAGATTGCGCAATGCCACTTTTTTATTCTGTTCTTGGTACTTTGTGATTACCTTTCGAAGTATTTCAAGTGCAGACATATCTGCAAGGTGTGATTCTTTAAAATCGATAATTATTTTGTCAGGATCTTCTAAAGGGAAAAATTTTTCTGCAAAGGAAGTAGTACTTCCAAAGAAGAGAGGACCATAAATATTATATATTTTATTTCCTTGCTCATCCCAGGATTTTCTTGCTCGTATGCGCTTGGCGTTGTCCCAAGCAAAAATTAGAGCGGATACAATCACCCCCACTAAAACCGCTAGGGCTAAGTTGTGGCTAAAAATAATAATTGCCGTAACGAGGAATAAGGTAAAAATATCTGCTTTGGGCATTTTGGTAATCAACCGGAAAGATACCCATTCAAAGGTAGTGATAGCCACCACCATCATAACACCCACAAGAGCAGCCATGGGAATTTGTTCGATAATGGGACCACCGACAAGAATAATCAAAAGAACAGTCAACGCGCCAATGCTTGCTGCAATTCTCGTTCTAGCTCCTGCGTTTAGATTGACTAATGTTTGTGCAATCATGGCACATCCTCCCATGCCACCAAAGAAACCATTGACAATATTAGCACCTCCTTGTGCCATAGCTTCTCTGTTGCTATTGCCTTTGGTATCGGTAATTTCATCTACGATATTTAATGTGAGTAGAGATTCAATTAATCCTACACCTGCCATAACGAGAGAAAAGGGGAAAATAATTTGGAGTGTTTCCCAAGTGAAGGGAACAACAGGAAGGTGGAAGCGAGGAAAAGTTCCACTTACTTCAGCGATATCAAGTACTTTTTTGGTGTCTATTTGAAGTGTAAATACAACTAGCGTAATTGCAATAATGGCTACCAAGGAGGCGGGTACTTTTTTGGTCCATTTAGGGAAAAGCCACACAATGCCAACCGTAACAGCAGTTAAACCTAGCATGAGATACAGTGGTTTGCCTGTTAACCAAGGAGCTGAAGCTGCCGTTGAGGTTTTGAATTGCGCAACTTGTGCCATGAAGATAATGACCGCTAAGCCGTTTAGAAAACCGTACATCACAGGCTGAGGAATGAGTCGAACGAAACGTCCCAGCTTACAAACCCCTACAATAAACTGAATAATTCCCGCTAGTACAACCGCTGCAAATAAGTATTCGACACCATGTAATGCTGCCAAAGCGATGAGAACAACAACCGTTGCTCCAGCTCCTCCAGAAACCATACCGGGTCTACCTCCGAAAATAGCGGTGATAATTCCCATTAAAAAAGCAGCATATAAGCCTGTTAAGGGAGTTAATCCAGCCAGAATAGCAAATGATAAAGACTCGGGAATCATGGTCATCGCAACGGTTAACCCCGCGAGGATTTCATTTTTCAGGTTGACTTCCTTCGGTATTTTAAACGAAAAATAAGACTGTGACATAATACGCGTTAATTCGAAGCAAAAGTAAAGTTTTAAATGATGTAAGTGCGAAATCTGAAAGCAGATTATGAATAAAAGTGAAGAAGTGTAAGCGAAAAGTTGAATGTTTTAATACTGTAGTTGATAATTATAGCTCTTTATGTAACAAAAAGGAGAAAGGGGATACTTATAGAGTAAACCAAAAAAGTAGAAGTATGAAACTAGTTATTGAAAATTTAAGTAAGACCTATAAAAATGGGGTAAAGGCATTGGATGATTTATCGATAGAAATTGGACCGGGGATGTTTGGTTTATTAGGACCAAATGGAGCAGGGAAATCTACTTTAATGCGAACAATAGCTACATTGCAGAAGCCAGATACTGGTCGTATCCATTTTGGGGATATCAATATTTTAGAGCAACAAAATGAGTTTAGAAAAGTTTTGGGGTATTTGCCGCAAGACTTTGGGGTATATCCCAATATGTCTGCTGTAGATTTATTGGATTATTTCGCTCGTTTAAAGGGGATTTCTAAAGCTACGGAACGACGCGAAATTGTAAATCGCGTTTTGGAAGTAACTAATTTATATGAGGTAAGACAAAAAAGTGTGAGTGGATATTCTGGAGGGATGAAACAGCGCTTTGGTATTGCGCAATTGTTGTTAAACGACCCGAAGTTAATTATTGTCGATGAACCAACAGCGGGATTAGATCCTGCTGAACGCCATCGATTCTTGAATGTACTACGCGAAATAGGAACTAATAATATTGTGATTTTCTCTACGCATATCGTGGATGATGTCAATGAATTATGCCATGAAATGGCTATTTTAAACGGAGGTCATTTGTTAGAACGCAGTACGCCAAAAGAAGCAGAACAAAAACTAACAGGACGTGTTTGGATGAAAGAAATCAATAGAGAAGAGGTTGATCAATACAGCCAATTGAATATACTTTCTGGAAAATACAACCAAGAAAATCGATTGAAACTTCGCGTATATGCAGAAGACTCCCTAGCGGGTGAAGGTTTTGAGTTGTCGAAGCCAACCTTGGAGGATGTTTATTTTGTAGCACTAAAAAACAACTAAATCATGTTTAAAACCATTTTTTCTTTTGAACTTAAACGCTGGTTTAAGAGCTGGGTGTTTTACTTGTACTTAGCCATTTTTTTCGCGATCAGTTTGCTTTCGATGATGTCTACTATTGGAGTATTTGACTCCGTTAAGAATACGTCTGCTTCGCTGTTGCAAATGAATTCTGCTGCGGTAATCAATACGCTATTAGATGCGTTCAATACCCTGTTGTATTTTCTGTTTCCTTCTATTATAGGAATGGCAATTTACAGAGATTATCAGTATAATGTACACCATATTTTATATTCCTATCCCTTTTCAAAATGGCAATACCTACTAGGTAAATTTACGAGCTCCTTTTTGATTACCTTGTTAATCAGCATTATGATGGGAATTGGTGCGTATTTGGCCACTTTAGTGCCTTGGGCCAATCCTGAATTACTAGGTCCTAATTTATGGTGGAATTATATCCAAGTGTACCTCTTTAATTTGATTCCCAATATGTTGTTTATGGGAGCGATCATCTTTACTGTGGTAACACTTACCCGTAGTATTTATGCTGGATTTATTACCATTATCATTATTATGATCTTACAGGGCATGATCAATAGTGTGGCAGCTAATGTGGACTATAGAGAAATTGCTGCGTTATTAGATCCTTCTGGTGGACAAGCCTTACATTACTATATGCAGTATTGGAGTATTGAAGAAACAAATGTCAACAATCTCCCTCTAGAAAAGTTTTACATCATCAATCGCTTGTTGTGGTTGGGGATTTCAGCCTTGTTTTTAGTGATCTTGGGTTGTGTGTTTAAGTTTTCACAACAACCTGCTACGTTCTCTTGGAAGAGAAAAAGAGATGGTGAACGCTTGGTGAAAAATAACTTTGGGGGAATCTTTAAAATTGAATTGCCTAAAGTTCAGTATAATTACTCAATCAAAACCAATTGGAGCAATGTATTTGCCTTTGCAAAAGTCGACTTTAAATTCTTAGCGCGCAATCGTGTGTTTTGGATTTTAGTAGGAGTAGGTGTACTGTTTATGATTTTAGTAGCCAGTTTCGCTATGCAAATGTACGGAACATCGACTTATCCATTGACCAGACAAATGCTGATGATTCCTGGTGCTACGTTCTCTTTCTTTATCCTGATGATTACCTTCTTAGCAGCGGGACTTTTGGTGCATCGCGGAGAAAATACGCGAATGAATTTACTCGTAGATTCTACACCGGTGCCAAATTGGGTACTGTTTACCTCTAAGTTTTTTGCTTTATTAAGTTTACAACTGGTGTTGTTCCTTGTTATTATTGCGACGAGTATTGCGATTCAAGTGTACAACGGTTACTATGACTTTGAATTGGGATTGTACCTGCAAAGTTTATTGGGATATGGTTGGATTGAGTTTATTATTTGGGCGTTGATGGCACTTGCCGTACAAACCTTTTTTAAGAATTATATCATCGGTTTTTTTGCTTTGCTTGTCCTTCAAATCGGATGGCCCGCAATTGGTAAAATTGGAATCGAACAACCGATTTTCTTCTTCAATTCGATTCCTGCTCCATCGTATTCTGATATGAACAGTTTTGGATCGAATGCACAATTCGGTAAATTTATCATCTTCTCTTTATACTGGTTGTTGTTTGTTGCTGGAATTAGCGGATTGACCTTGTTATTTTGGAGAAGAGGTGTGTTTAGTGGATTCAAAGAGCGCTTTTACCATGCGAAGAAACGAGCTAAAGCGATTGTTGTTGTGCCAACTATTCTTTGTTTTGCTGCTTTTGTAAGTGTAGGAGGTTATTTGTATTACGAGAATACAGTATTGAACGTATTTCACTCGTCAAAAGACTCGGAACTTTTACAAGTAGCTTATGAAAAGACATACAAAAAATACGAAGGAATGGCACAACCCCGCATTGTTGATGTAAAGGTAGATGTCGATTTATACCCAGAACAGAATAACTTCCAAGCAAGGGGAACGTATGTACTTGAAAATAAAACCCATCAAGCCTTAGATAGCTTATATGTTTCGTATTACCCGAGTTTAAAGAATACAATTGTCCTTGAAGGAGGAACATTTTTAGCTACAGATTCCATCCAAGGGGTTAGCTTCTATCGTTTTGATACACCGATGCAAGCTGGTGAAACAAGAACGTTGGAGTTTGTCGTAGAAAACAAGCGCAATACGTGGATTCGTTCAGAATCACCAGTGTTAAACAATGGAACGTTCTTAAACAACAGTTTCTTTCCAGGATTAGGCTATACCGATCGCGGAGAAATCAACGACGATGAGATTCGAAAAAAATACGATCTAGCTCCGAAAGAGCGCATGGCAGCACAAACAGATCAACGTGCTTTACAGAATACGTATATCAGCAGTGATGCAGATTGGATTCACTTTGAAACCACAGTAAGTACAACAGCAGATCAAATGGCCATCGCACCGGGGTATCTACAAAAAGAATGGACAGAAGGCAATCGCCGTTATTTCCACTATAAAATGGATCAGAAGATGTTGAACTTCTATGCGTTTAATTCAGCGCGCTATGAAGTAAAACGCGATAAGTGGAACGATATCAATATTGAGATTTACTACCACAAAGGACATGAATACAACATTGATCGCATGGTGAGCGGAGTTAAAAAATCGTTGGATTATTATTCCAATGCTTTTAGTCCGTACCAACACAAACAAGTGCGTATCATTGAGTTTCCCTTAACGATGGGAACCTTTGCTCAGTCTTTTGCCAACACCATTCCGTTTTCAGAAACGATTGGATTTGTCGCTAAAGTAGATGATACCGATGAGCATGCTGTAGATTATCCTTTTTCCGTAACAGCACATGAAGTAGCCCATCAGTGGTGGGCGCATCAAGTGATCGGTGCAAACGTACAAGGAGCGACGATGTTATCCGAAAGTTTATCCGAGTACAGTTCATTGAAAGTATTGGAAAAAGAATATGGCAAAGGGCAGATGCAGCGTTTCTTGAAAGAAGCCTTAGATGGTTATTTAAGCGGACGATCAAGAGAGAGCAAGAAAGAGAAACCATTGATGTACAATGAAAATCAACAGTACATCCACTACAACAAAGGATCTCTAGTATTCTATACGATGAGTGATTACTTGGGGGATACTGTTTTAAATGGCGTGTTGAAGGATTACGTTAAGAAAGTAGCTTTTCAAGAAGCTCCTTATACGATATCAACAGAACTTGTACAAGATATCAAACGTGCAACACCAGATTCACTACAGTATATGGTGAAAGATATGTTTGAAACCATTACGCTCTATGATAATTATGTAGATCAAGCAACCATAAAAGAATTGCCAGATGGAACGTATGAGGTGAAGATAAAAGCGTATGTAAGCAAGTATAGAGCAGGAGATAAAGGCGAGAAGAGCTATGCGGACCACGGAGAAACACCATTGGTCTTTACAGGGGATAAAAAGCTAAAAATAGAATCACTTCCTTTGGCGGATTACGTTGAGGTAGGTGTTTTTGCTAAAGCGAAAGAGGCAAAGAGCAAAGAAAAAGTATTGTATTTACAAAAAGTAAAGGTTACTGCTATTGAAAATGAGTTTACTATTATTGTAGATGAAAAACCAACAGAAGTAGGGATTGATCCATACAACAAGTTAATTGACACCCGTTCGTATGACAATAGAAAAACAATATAAGAAAAGGATCCGAAAGGATCCTTTTTTTGTTTTGTATAAGATAAGGTGTGGATGACAGCAATAAAAAAAAGGAAAGCAATTTGCTTTCCTTTTTTTATTCGTCTCAGAATTAAGATTATCCTCTTCTTTCTTTGATTTTTGCTTTTTTACCAGTAAGTTCTCTGAAGTAGAAAATACGAGCTCTACGAACTTTACCTCTTTGATTTAATTCAATTTTTTCTAAAGCAGGCATGTTGATTGGGAAGATACGCTCTACACCAACGTTACCAGACATTTTACGGATAGTAAAAGTCTCAGTAGCACCTGTACCTCTTCTTTGGATCACTACTCCTTTAAAGAACTGAGTTCTTTTTTTGTCACCCTCTTTAATTTCGTAGTACACTGTAATAGTGTCTCCAGCTTTAAATGCTGGGAAGTCTTTTTTTGCAACTAATTCGTCTTGAACGAATTTCATTAAATCTGCCATTTCTGAAAAAAATAATTAATTAATTTAAACCAACATACACGGACCTCGCCAGAGGTTAGTTTAAAGCGAGTGCAAATATATGTATTTTCAATAAAATAAACCTAATTTTTTAGGCTAAATAATTGGAGTAATGTTTGTTACTATAGAAATAAACCAACATCTGAACCTAATATTGTATCGTCTTTTATCGTATTTATATAAGATGAAAGTACTGATAATAAAGTGATTATCGTACTCATAATTGTTGAGTTATTTTTGTTTTTTACCTCGCTCGGGGAATAACCAAAGTGTTTTTTAAATGCTGTACTAAAATGATTCTGTGTTTTATAGCCTAGTTTTTCGGCGATTGAAGTAATGGAGAGTTCACCCTCTAAGAGGAGTTGTTTTGCCTGTGTCATTTTTAATTGAGTTATATATGCATAAACGGTAAAACCATATAGTTGCTTGAAGTATTTTTTTAACTTAAACTCGTTGGTGCCTATTTGTTTGGCTAATTCCCTTAGAGTATAAGGTTTACACAAGTTTTGTGTTATTATTTTTTTTGCCTGGTGCATCTTCGCTTTGTCTTCATCTGGTACCCTATTTTCTACTCGGATATCATCTGTTGATTGCTCAAGTTGTAAAAAAAGTAATTCTTCAATTTTGTTTTGCAAGTAAAACTTTCGAAAGCATCCCTTTCTTTTACATTGGGTAATGATGTGTATAATATCCAACATCTCAGGTCGAATATATTGACTGGTTGTTAAAAGATTATCCAGTGTATCAATAGATTTTAAGGGTGGAGAGTTGTATTCTATAGCCAATCCTTTCAAAATCTTATTGTAATGCTGTATGGGGATATAAATGGATAAATAACGAATAGGAAAACTGGATGGAGGTAGCTGATAGTTTCTAGTGCCTTTTGGAACCAAGCGCAACAAGTGATGATTGTAGGTGAAAGTATCATCTAGAATGAATAAAAGCTGTACACCATCTTGGTTAGTTGTAAATTCAAGATCGAGCATTTCTTTCGTGCAGCTTATATAGTAGTTTACAAAGAATGTAGCTACAATAGAACATATATTTTGAATCGTGCCATAACGATCATCTGAAAATACTAAAGTTTTTTCCTCTTCTCTTGTCTGTTTTTTATCGGCATTGGAGAATTCAACATCGGTTAATATAAAGTTCACATTCTTAATCGTTGTGGTTAAGCGCATAGTAATTGTTATTTAGACAAAGTAAAAATAATCCTTTTTTTGAATATGATAATCCCCATTTGAAAGGTATTCTCCAAAAGGGGACAGTTACCTTTGAGTAAAATTTATAAACAGAGGCTTAGTCTTGAACTTTAGCTAAGCTTTCCACAAAAAAAAAGTATGAAACTCAAAAATTTTTCTTTTCTGCTAGTGCATAGAGATGAAAATAAAAAAAAATCAAAATCCATTATTTTCTACTGTTTGTTTTTTTTCCTTCATTTTGGACTAGGTAATGTGTTGGCAAACGAGAATACATTGACGGGTGTAATTATAAATGAAAAAAAACAGCCCATTTCGTATGCAATTGTGTTGTTAAAAGAACTCAATAGACAAGTTCTAACGAATGAATATGGGGAATTTAAATTCTCTGAAATTGCTTTTGGTAAGTATCAATTGGAAGTAAGTTCAATGGAAATTAAAAGCATGGGGGTTGACATTCACTATAGATCCCGTCAAGACTATTTTATTTTAACTGCTGAATCTTCGGCAGGAACTAATTTAGACGAGATGGTAATTACAGTTCAAAATGAAAAAAGAAGGATAGAAACCAGTGGATACGCCGTTAATGTAATTGATCCAGCACATTTAGCTATTCAATCTATACAGACTAATGAAATATTAGATCGAACGGCTGGAGTAAAAATTCGGCAAGATGGAGGGTTAGGATCTCGGGTGAATTACAATATCAATGGACTTTCAGGACGCTCAGTTAAAGTATTTATTGATGGGATTCCCGCAGAAAATTACGGAAGCTCCTTTTCATTGAATAGTATTCCTCCCGCATTGATTGATAGAATTGAGGTCTATAAAGGAGTTGTACCTATTTATTTATCTCAAGATGCGCTAGGTGGTGCTATTAACGTAGTCCTAAAACAAAAAGTAAAAAATTCTTTAAATCTAAGTGGATCGTACGGTTCTTTTAATACGCATCAATATAATGTTAATGGAAGTTTTCGTAAGGATAATGGTTTCACCATGAATGCCAATGGGTTTTTTAATTATAGTGATAACGATTATCGTGTTTATGGTAAACATGTTCGAATTGTAGACGAAAATGCTAAAGTCACGAATCCGAAGAATGGTGCAAAGCGCTTTCATGATGCTTATAAATCATATGGAGGTAAGGTAGACTTTGGTTTTACGGAGGTTAAATGGGCTGATAAATTTCTAATTGGCGGAGTAATCTCAGGATATACAAAAGAAATTCAACATGGAAGTACAATGGAGAAAGTATATGGAAATCGTCATGCTAAAAGAGATTCCTATATCTCCACTCTTACGTATGCCAAAAAAGATTTGGGTATTAATGGGTTAGAAGTAAAAATAGATGCTTCGTACAGTGATTTGACTCGACAAGTAATCGATACAGTCGGAACAATGTATGACTGGAGTGGAAAGCCAATTAGAGATGCTGAAGGTAATATAGCTCAATATAATACAGGGGCAGAGGTAGCTTCTCAAAAAACGCTGGAAAAAAATAGAGATAAAATACTGGCTTTACGCGCAAACGTCGCTTATGAATTCATAGAAAACAATACCGTAAGTGTCAATTATTTTTACAATAATTTCAAACGTGATATTAGTGATGAGTTACAACCCATATCACTTCAAAAATTGGTTAATACACGTGATCTAGAAAAAGATATTGTGTCTTTTAGCTATGAGAATCGAGCCTTTAATCAAAAACTGCGTACTACCTTGTTCTATAAAATGTATCATCAAAAGGCAACTTCTAATGAACCGTATAAAGACGAACAAAAACCTTTGGTTGGAGATTTGTATAAAGTAAATCGAATAACAAAGAACACGAGTTTTAATGGATATGGGGTGAGTATGTCTTATCGTTTATTTGAACAATTTTATCTTTTAGGATCTGCAGAAAAAGCAATTCGACTTCCAGCGGAGACGGAATTATTTGGGAGTAATTCGGACAATCTTTTACCTTCTTTTGGATTGAACCCTGAGGAAAGTACGAATTTTAATCTTGGATTTAATTCTGGAGTCTTTTACTTCCGTGACCATGGAATCAGTTTAAACGCTACTTTTTTCCACCGCGATGTGAAAGGAATGATTCGAGAAGCATTGGATTCGAGAGGGGTGTTTACACAATATGAAAACCTAGATGATGTATTGAGTAGAGGTGTTGACGTAGAAGTAAACTATTCCTATCAAGAAAGACTTAATCTAAGTCTGTCCGTCTCCAAGTTTGATGTGTTGTTTAACAAAAAATACAATAAAGACGGTGCAGTGTATAATTATTATAAGACTCAAATACGAAATGAACCCTCTTTTAAGTATAATGTTAATGTAAGTTATGCTTTTCAACATGTGCTAGCTAAAGGAGATAAGTTAGGCGTGAATTACAATGTGTATTACGTTGAGAAATTTTTGCGTAACTGGTCTAATGTGGGAGGGAAAAATCTAGATGAAATCCCTACTCAATCCCCACATGATATTGGATTATCCTATCAAGTACCAGGTGGTAAGATGAGCATTAGTTTAGATGCGAAAAATATTTTTAATCAGCGCATTTACGACAATTTTGGATTACAAAAGCCAGGTCGTGCGTTTTATGGTAAAGTAACATATTCAATTTTTTAATTTATAAAGTAAAATGAAAATTCAATTTTTTAAAACCTCTTTTTTAGTAGCATCATTCACCTTGTTTGCTGTAGGTTGTTCTTCTGATGATTCTGTAAGTCCGAATCCTTCAGGAGGTGATAATGATTCAAAAAAACAATTTCAATTGGCTTATGCTAGTGGTTCTGGTTCGCAATCTGCCACCTATTTACAAGGAGTAGCTGATTTAAATGAAGGTGAGGTGAGTTTTAGTAATTCAGGATTCCAAATGCCTTCTTCTAGAACCTCGCGTATCTTCGTTTCTAAAGATGGAAAGTATGTGTATAATTTGAATTATACAGTCGGTGATTTGCGTAAGTATGAGCACCTTGGAGGACAGGATTATAAGGAAATTGGCAATATTGATTCATCACCTGTAATCGGAACATCAAGAGGAAGATTTACAAAAATCAATGAGAAATTGGGTTCTATTCACCATGCGGAAGCAAAACCTCAATTTGCTGGAGCTGATGGATCAGGAGAATATTTAGGTCATAGAATTACGGCTAGTATTGCGTTAATTGATTTAGAACAATGGTCTTTTCTACCTGGATCTAAAAAGGAAATTAACGTACAGTTGGATGCCGAGTTGACCAGAATGGGGTATTTTATTAATAGAATTGATGCGCCAGTTTTAGTAGATAACAAGTTGTATTACGGAACTAGAATCGCTTTATTTGATCCATCTACTGGAAAAACAAAACCAGTAGACCAAACCTTTACATTAGTGGTGGATAGAAATGACTTAAGTAAAGCAGAAGTGATTGCTACAGATCACGTGGTAGGTTCAACTAACGGTTATCGTACACCTGCGGCTTATGCTAATGAACGCAATGAGGTGTTGCAATTAGTCAATGGCAAGGACAAAACGTATATTGCAAGAATTGTAAATGGACAGTATAACAAAGCCAATACTTTTGATTTAGGTCAAGCGCTAGGAGGTAAAAAGGTATCGAGTAATGGATGGTTTTACGTAGGAAATGGAATTGGTTATATGCCGTATGAGAAAATGGACGAGGCAGAAATTGAAATGGGGGTTGATAAAGATGGAAAACCAACGACTACTCATGCATGGGGATTAGCCCGTATCGATTTAAACGCTAATACAGCTGTGGATTTGGAGGTACCTGAAAATTTATGGTTGACACAATACCAAACTGCTGCTGTACGTGATGGTAAATTTTATATTGCTTTAGCGCCGGTTTCAGGAAAAGGTAATATTTATATTTATGATATAGCATCTACATCCTCAAAAGGAACACAAGGAGCAATTATTACTTCTGGTGTAGATCAATATTACATTGGCGTGTATTAAAAAGAATAAATTGTTGTTTATAGTAAAAGTCAACACATAATCTGAAAAGATTACTGTGTTGACTTTTTTTATTTTTTCTCTTCTAAAAGATCGGGTCTTCTGTTCTTGGTGTGCTCAAACGCCATATCTTCTCTCCATTTGTCAATAGCGGCAAAGTTACCACTCAACAAAACATCGGGAACTTTCCATCCTTTGTATTCAGAAGGTCTCGTGTAAATAGGCGGCGCAAGCAAATTATCTTGGAAACTATCCGTTAAGGCAGAGGTTTCATCGTTTAATACACCAGGAATTAAGCGAATAAGCGCATCACATAAGATCGCAGCTCCTAATTCTCCCCCTGACAATACGTAATCGCCAATAGAAATTTCTTTGGTAATAAAGTGATCCCGTACACGTTGATCCACTCCTTTATAATGGCCACACAAAATAATGATGTTTTTTAAGAGCGACATAGCGTTCGCCATCGTTTGATTCAGCGTTTCCCCATCGGGTGACATATAGATGATCTCATCGTATTCGCGTTCTTCCTTCAATGCGCTGATGCATCGATCGATAGGTTCGATACTCATCACCATACCCGCACCACCTCCAAATTGGTAGTCATCGACATTCTTGTGCTTGTTGGTACTGTAATCGCGTAAATTGTGAAAATGCACTTCAACTAACCCTTTGCTAATCGCTCGTTTTAAGATTGAAGCTTGGAAAGGACTTTCGATTAATTCGGGAATTACGGAAATAATATCTATACGCATCTTTAAAAAAATTTGCACAAAGGTACAATCGAAATGTGTACTGTGCAACAGAACTACTTTAGTACATAATAAATAGAGGAAGGATTCAAAAAAATAGTTTTTTCTCTTACTTGCGTTTAATAACGCATTTGGAATCAAGTCTAAACCATCTATTTGGAGTAACTTAGCACTTCATCCCAAGCAGCCATGATTGCAGGGGGTGGTTTTTTGGAGGTATTTCTTCTACCATTGCTGGTGGGGACTTTTGGCAAGGCATGCGACAAGGGTTGATTGTTAGTGGGCTGAATCATGTGATGCATATGGTTGATGATTTGTGGAAAATTGAAAATAATAGAGCAACTTTGATAGACGAAAGTAGTGATGGTATTTACATTGAATCAAACGGTTCTATCTTTAATCTTTCAGAATATGATTTTACCAATAATATGGCTGCTGCAGAAAGTATTGTCCAGTATTACTCAAAAGATTATGCCTTATCATCATATTATGAGGGAGGAAATTTTGAATTAAAAGGGGGGGGATTTTTCAAGTTATGAATCTGCGGCTCATGCCAAATTAGGGAAAGCACTTATGAGTGTAAGATTGAAAAGCACTGGTTTCTTAGGAAGACAATTAGAATCTATAGGAAGATTTTATTTAGTTGCGGGTAAATTTAGTCCTTTATTGAACAACAAATTTAATATGATTAATTCTATAGGACATGAATATAAGCATTATCTAGATAATCTTCAGTATAAGTCATTACATAATAGCGGATTTAGAAATATACAGGGATTTTCTGGTGGCTAAACCGAATTAAGAGCAATTCAATATCAACGGTCATTACCATCATGGCAAAATACTACTAAAGAATATAAATTAAACATACAGGGATATGAAAGTATTAATACATTTTGATAAATCTATTATATTGATCCTAGTATTATTTACTTTGATCAGTTGTAAGGAAGACTTTAAGGTATATCCTATTGCTCTAGATTTTATAGATTCAAATAAATTGGAATATATAGACGAGGTTGATTTTAGATACCTTGAAAAGGGAAATACTATTTTTAATACGGTTGTTTTTACTCTGAAACCTTTAGACTCAATTGTAAGAGGAAATCAAAAGATAAATTTAGAGGAGCAATTGGATATTGATATACAGTTGGCCTATAGAAATGAAAAGTATAAAACTTCTCAGCAATTTTTGTCGATACACGATATGTATGATGGACAAGTTTTTACCGTGGAATGCACTACTGAATTGATGGATGAAAAGAGTGAGCTCTTTTTGTTTTTACAAAATTTCGATGCGTATAATACCAAGGAAAGAATTGAAAAATTAAAAAAAGAGTTACCTCAAATGAAATTGGTTGTTCGTATTAGAGATGAAATGGTTGAATTAGAAGTAACAAATAAAACAAAAGCCGTATATACAAAAGTGCCTAATCATATGAGGAATATCATTAGTATGAGTTACGATTAAAAATTAATATGATATAAAAAGCAGTAGAGAGCATTCCCTACTGCTTTTCTCGTTTAAGCTATTTTAAAACAGTAGTAGGATTTGGAGATTAGTTCTTTTTCTTCTCGTAATTTTGTTGAATAACTCTTCTGGATACAAGTCTAACCATCTATTTGGAGTAACTTAGCACTTCATCCCAAGCAACCATGATTGCAGGTGGCGGATTATCCGGAGGTATTTCTTCTACCATTGCTGGTGGTGACTTTTGGCATGGCATGCGACAAGGATTGATTGTTAGTGGGCTGAATCATGTGATGCATATGGTTTTAGAAGTAGATAAAGTGGAAAAAGCATTAAAAGAAGCAGGCTTAGATCCATTTACTGATTTTGAAAAATTACCTTCAGATGAATGGACTAAAGAATTCGCTGAAAAAGTTTTTCAAACCTATCTATAGAAGCAAGAAATCCTAATTATTCAATACAAGATCAATTGATAGATGATAAAGGAAGGCCAGTTAATGGAAAATCGCATTATAGTTATAAAGAAATGAATGGTAAGTATACTATTACTTCAAAAAATGTAATCTCATTATCTAAAAATGTTTTCTTATCTTACTATTCACTTGCAAGTACTATGGGACATGAATTAGTACATATGACTCATTATTTTTCTGGAATGTATCAAATATGGGCAAATAAGTATGGGCTCGATGGAGCAAAAACAATTAGTGAAATCTTTGCATATGATTTTAATAAGGGAGGATTTCTTTATAATGTACAAGAACACACTAAAAATATAAACATAGCAAAAGAAAACAAATGGAACTATTAATAAGCGGTGTAGTGAAAAAAGCAATTCAATTAGTTTTTTTTTCTTTATTTTTTCAGTTTGCATATGGACAAAATGGAGTTAGAGTAGAGGTATTAAATTCAAAAGTTGAAGATGGAGATGTGCTTGATGTAAGAATTAGCAATCAAACTGACCAATCAATTTTTCTCCCTTGGGATGTATCCCTATTGTCTTATGAAATGTTGATGGAAGATTTTGAACGAGTAACTGTATTTGTTCCCAAAATTATAGTAAGAGATTTAAATACAAATGAACAAATTCCTTTTATAGGTGAAGGAACTTCAATATGTGGAGGAGGTTTTGGTAAGCTTGATGCATGGAAGACGTGGTTAGTAAATAAAAAGGAAGAGGATTTTATTCTACTCAAGAAAGGAGAAGAAAGAGAAATTAAAATCCCATTCAAATTGCGATGGATTGAAGATGCGGATAATTTTTATCAGTATAATGTTAGTGATAATGCCTATAATTTGAATTTGAGCTATCAATTGAATCGTGAATGGATGAATAAGTTTATAGATAAAAAGGTTTTAAAACAACTCAAGAAAAAAGGATATATTCCCTATTTGAAGAAAATAGAATCGAATCAAGTGCTTTTGCATATTGACGAGGATAGATTGAGTGAATTAAAATACTAAAAAAGCAATAGAAATAGGTTTCTACTGCTTTTCTCGTTTAAGCTATTTTAAAACAGCAGTAGGATTTGGAGATTAGTTCTTTTTCTTCTCGTAATTTTGTTTAATAACTCTTCTGGATACAAGTCTAAACCATCTATTTGGAGTAACTTAGCGTTTCAACCCAAGCAACCATGATTGCTGGCGGAGGATTATCCGGAGGTATTTCTTCTACCATTGCCGGTGGTGATTTTTGGCATGGCATGCGACAAGGATTGATTGTTAGTGGACTGAATCATGCGATGCATATGGGGTTGGATGGTTTAGAACAAGATAAACCGAAAGAGAAAAATAATGAAAGGGAAAATAAAGATTTTTCGTTGGATAAATTAGCTTCTGATTGGGAAAAAAAATAAAGAAAAGTCAGGTTACAATCATTTTAAAAGAGAAGGTAAGAAATTATATAACCAAATTAATAAACTAGGAGGATATATTATACTAGGATCAGGAGGTGGACTTGCTTCAAGCGGAAATGATATAAAAGGAGTACATAAGATAATTGAGGCTAAGGATATGTCTAATATGGGAGGTGGTGGAGCAATTGTCAAAGGTTGGTTAAAGTTGTTTCAGTATCTAAACGCTATACCTCCAGTTTTCGCGAATGACAAAGCTAAGATGACAATGACTCGACAAAGCAATGATACGATTTTTTATAAATACAGAGAAGCTAATTCTTCAAGAAGCTATCCAGTTTATGTTGTAATGAAAAAAGAAGAATAAAATAAAAAAACATGAAATACTTTAGTAAAATAATTATTGTTCTGTCCTTACTCTTTATATCTTGTAAGGATAAGTATGATTTAAATATAGCATACGCATATCTTGTGTTAGGAGAAGAATTGGATAATAATATTGCTACATTAAATACTGTAATAACTAAAAAAAAGACTAATCCTAGTTTATCTTTAAATGAGAAACACAAGGTTATTGATCACTTGATAGTTGATTACTATAACTATTTGGATGGTTTGGACAGTATAAGTAAACAGAATAAAGAAAATTTGTTTTATAGCGAAGATGTTATGTTGAATCAGGCAAGTGTCTTTAAAAGAAAAACGATTTATTTTTTAGAAAAATTCACAGATGAAGCTGGAGAAAACAGTGAATTAATTCTGTTAGTAAATGATTTATGTAACATTAAAGATATAAAAGTAGAAGAGAATTTTTATGCTGATTATATTGTCTATTATTATCATTCATATCCTTATGAGATATTTAATTATCAAATAAAGAAAAGAAAATTTAATCTTAAAATTATTCAAAGTGAAGTATTTAGCAGTGGTTTGTTAGAACGTTAGATTAGTGGTTTCAAAACAATAGACTTTTGAAGGGAGTAGCTGATAGAATTCATTTGAAAAATGATATTTATAACAAAAGCAGTAGAGAGCATTCCCTACTGCTTTTCTCGTTTAAGCTATTTTAAAACAGCAGTAGGATTTGGAGATTAGTTCTTTTTCTTCTCGTAATTTTGTTGAATAACTCTTCTGGATACAAGTCTAACCATCTATTTGGAGTAACTTAGCACTTCATCCCAAGCAGCCATGATTGCAGGTGGTGGATTATCCGGAGGTATTTCTTCTACCATTGCCGGTGGTGACTTTTGGTATGGCATGCGACAAGGGTTGATTGTTAGTGGGCTGAATCATGTGGTGCATATGTCTGAGGTGAAAGCGTATCAATTGCAGATGAGTTTGGGAGATATTTATATAGAATCAAATCCCGTTTATTTAAATCATCTTAACAAAGTTAATAGTAATAATTGGCAATTTTAAATTATAATATAAAGATGAAAATTTCTTATTTCAAAAGAAAACACTATTACTTATTATTGTTTTTTATATCAATATCTTTCTATGGTCAGAATACTACTCAGGGAGATATATCCTTAACTATTTTAAAAGACTCTATTGAAAATAATAGTTTGGTTACGATTGAGTTTTTTAACCATAGTGATACAGATTATTATCTCCCTTTAGACACCTCAATGGATCGGCATCTTGGTTTTAATAGTTACTATGATAAAAGAAGAGGAGATTTTTCACTGAATGAGGTATGGTATGATAGCAGTATGGAACACGGAAATTATAGAGGAACAGGTATCACAGATTGTATGGATGTTAAACAAAGTTTATTTAGTTTCAGAACGATGAAGGAAGAGGAGAATTTTAAGAATGTTGATATCTTGATAATGGAATCTAATACTTCAGTAAGAATAAAAGTAGCTATACAATTTATTAAGAAGGATATTTATTCTTGTTCTTTATACTATCAGAGTACAGATAATTTATTTGCTAATTTCCAACTAAGCTATCAAGTTGAAAAAGAGAAAATGGAGCAGTTAAGAAAAGGAAATGAGTTTTATGGTAGAAAAAATCTAGAAGATGATGGATATCAATTGTATACAAAAAAGATAGAAAGTAATATTGTGCCGCTTAAAATTTCTGAGAAGATGAAGGAATTTATGAAAGAGCCCTATTATGGGAAAGCTTTTTTAGAAATTGAAAAAGAATAAAGGGTTAACCTATAACAAACAAAAGCAGTAGAGAGAATTCCCTACTGCTTTTCTCATTAAAATGCTAACCTATTCTAACTTTTCTTGTATTGGATCTCGCAATTGTTGTAGGATGGTAACTACTTCGAGTACGCGATAAACATCTGTGTGGTTTAAGGAGAAGTCCTCTCCTGTTTCTGTACAGTTTTGGACATAGAAGTAGAAGAGTTCGTTAATACTTTGCGCATGAGAACTAAAGTTTTCATGGAGTTCATACAGCGTTTCTAAAAGGGCTAAGTTGTGCCAATCATTTGCTGTAGGGATACGCGGTTGGGGTTTTGTACGCATAGTGTTGTAATCTTAGGGTATATAACCCGTATAATTTAGGTGTCCTAACGCTTACAACGGCGTTTACAGTTGTTTCCAATACTGTCACCATATCATACGGGAAAATCTTCTTTAAAATCCGTATGACTTAGGTGTCCTACGCTCAAAGTAAGCGTTACAGTTGTTTCCAATACTATCACCTTACCATACGGTAAAATATTTTTTCAAGATCACAATACTTTGATTTAGGATTACAGTCGATACCACACATATTATTCCAAAAGATCATCTACATACATCAGAATCAGTGTGTTCTTTGTAATGTAAACGAGATTAAAGATTTTTGTTTTTTTTTATAGTTTTGGGAGGTGAGGGAATACCTTCTTTCGTTAAATCCGCGTCATCGGGCAACTCACCAACTCATCGCCTCACCCTCTCACCGAACAACCAACAATATCATTAATTTACTGTAGAAATTCTAAGCGTATACACTTCGAATACTAGAGATTTTTTACCTTTGCCAGATGAGTTTATCTAAAGCAAATGTAGGGTTTATGGCAGCAGTTACGGGGTTAATTGTAGCCAATTTATACTATTGTCAGCCCTTAATTCCCCTTATTGCAGAAGAGTTTCGCGTTTCAGAAGCAGAAGCAGGTACATTAACCTATTTAACCCAAGCAGGTTATGCCATCGGAATGTTTTTAATGATTCCATTGGGCGATAGGCTAGAGCGAAAAAAGCAAATCACCTGGACAACTAGCTTTGCGATTATTGCCTTAGCACTAACAGCCAGTGTGAATAACTTCTTTTGGTTGCAGGTGGTGAGTTTTGTTCTCGGAGCTACGTCTATTGTTCCGCAGTTAGTCTTGCCTATGGCGGCAAGTTTGGCAGACGAAGAGCAGAGAGGAAAAGTGATCGGCACGGTGGTTAGTGGATTGCTCATCGGAATTTTATTCTCCCGTACCTTGAGTGGATTTGTCGGTATGTGGTTGGGATGGCGTGGTATGTTTTGGATTGCAACGGCCATTTGTGTCTTATTGGTGGTGATGATTCAATTTCGTCTACCCATTAATAAACCTACCTATCAAGGATCTATTGCTAGTTTATACGGCTCTTTATTTAAGCTAATTAAAGAACAAGCAGTGTTGCGCGAGGCAACTTGGATTACCAGCTTGGCATTTGCTCAATTTGGAGCATTTTGGACTACGATGGTCTTGTTGTTGCACAATCAACCCTTTGGTTATGACAGCGCGTTGATTGGATCCTTTGGATTGATTGGCGCTTGTGGTGCTTTCGCTGCACCTTTAGTCGGGAAAATTGGCGGAGCAGGGGGAGCGCAGAAATTAATTCTCTATGGGATAGGCATGACATTCTTCAGCTTTGTTGTTTTTGCCCTTTCTGCCAGCTCTATTGTTGGGATAATCATCGGAATTGTCCTTATTGATTTGGGCTTACAGACCATACATGTATCCAATCAAACGCGAATCTACTCCTTACTACCCGAAGCACGGAACCGACTAAATACTGTCTATATGTCATTTAGTTTCCTCGGAACTGCGTTTGGCTCGGCTTTTGGTTTATATTTGTGGAAATATTTTGGCTGGGTAGGCGTGTGTATCGGTGGCATGGTTTTGGCCTTTTTGTCATTCTTGATTTACCTGCGCGCTCAAAGAAAAAGAAGTACTAAAAATTAATAATATAAGAAGAATGGAAAACGGTATTTACGCAAAATTTAATACGTCAAAAGGCGAGATTTTAGTTAAACTAACTGAAGATAAAACACCCGGAACAGTAGGTAACTTTGTTGCTTTAGCAGAAGGGAAATTAGAAAATTCAGCACGTCCACAAGGAAAACCTTATTATGATGGATTAAAATTTCATCGAGTTATACCTGATTTTATGATTCAAGGAGGATGTCCTCAAGGTATTGGATCAGGGGGTCCGGGGTACACATTTGACGACGAGTTTGACGCAAGTTTGAAACACGACGGTCCTGGTGTATTGTCAATGGCTAATGCTGGTCCTGGAACAAACGGATCTCAATTCTTTATCACGCACGTAGCAACTCCTTGGTTAGACGGAAAACACACCGTGTTTGGACGCGTAATCAAGGGACAAGATATCGTAGATGCGATTGGACAAGATGACGTAATCGAATCATTGGAGATCGTTCGAGTAGGAGAAGAAGCACAAAAATGGAATGCAGTAGAAGCGTTTAGAATGTTTGAAGGAGCAAGAGAGAAGCGCGTGGCAGAACAAAAAGCAGCCGCAGAGGAAGCTTTAGAAAAAGTAGCTGCTGGTTTTGAGCGTACAGAAAGCGGATTGCGTTACCAAATGATCGTAAACGGATCGGGAGCAAAAGCAGAAAAAGGAAAAACAGTTGCGGTTCACTATAAAGGAGCATTAGACAATGGAACGGAGTTCGATAACTCATACAAACGCAAAAAACCAATCGAGTTTCCATTAGGTATGGGACACGTAATCGAAGGATGGGACGAGGGAATCGCCTTATTGAGAGTTGGTGATAAAGCGCGCTTTGTTATTCCATCGTATTTAGGATACGGAGAAAGAGGCGCAGGAGGGGTTATTCCTCCCAATGCAATTCTAGTGTTCGATGTTGAATTAATGGACGTAAAGTAATATAAAAAATGCTCCCAATCTTGTTTAAGTTTGGGAGTTTTTTATCGAACTCATCTTGACTTTTTCTAATTGGTTAAAAAACTGCTCTTCTGAGTCTGCTTTTCTCCATTTTTTCATTCCGTAGCCCTGCTATGCAACTTAAAAATGCCTTTAATCAGACTCAAAATAGCTAATTTTCACTTCAATCAAAACAGTCAGGATGAGTTCATCAAACCTATTTTTAGTTATGAAAGAGAAAATCAATACGTGTTACGAAAAAATAAAACCGTATGTACACCATACTCCTATCATGGAATCTGGGCATATTGAAAACTTTTTAGGTAGTGATTTGTATTTTAAATGTGAAAACTTTCAACGCGCAGGTGCCTTTAAAATGAGAGGAGCAACGAATGCTGTTTTACATCTTACTGAAGCACAAAGGGAAAAAGGAGTCGTTACACATTCCTCCGGTAATTTTGCACAAGCACTCGCACTCGCTGCTCGTACGTTTGGTGTGAAATGCTATATCGTAATGCCCTTTAATGCACCGCATGTAAAAAGAGACGCAGTGGTGATGTATGGTGGAGAAATTGTAGAATGTGCGCCAACAATGGAATCTCGAGAACGTGTATGCAATCAAGTGATTGAAGAAACAGGTGCTACCTTTATCCATCCATCGAATGAAATGAATGTGATTATTGGGAATAGTACCGCAACCAAAGAATTGTTGGAAATTCACCCCGATTTAGATGCGTTAATCGTTCCTGTTGGTGGTGGTGGATTATTGGCGGGTACGATTTTAGCTGCTCAAACCTATGGTAAAGAGGGGATTGAAGTATACGCGGGCGAACCCTATGAAGTAGATGATGCCTTTCGCTCTTTAGCAAGTGGTACGATTGAATCAAATCTCTCAGTAGATACCATAGCAGATGGCTTGCGTACGCAATTAGGGGATGTGAACTTTCCTATCATTAAGGAAGGGGTAAAAGCGATTATTCGCGTTCGTGAAAATGAAATAGTCAGCGCAATGCGACTCATTTGGCAGCGAATGAAAATTGTCGTTGAACCAAGTAGTGCCGTGGCACTCGCCGTTCTAATCAAAGAACGTCCCTTGTTTGAAGGTAAAAAAGTAGGTATTATCTTGTCTGGCGGTAATGTCGATTTAGATAATTTGCCGTTTGATTAACCGTTAACGGTTAACAGAAGATATTCAATGATAAATAAACCATTCCTTTGTAGGGGTGGTTTTTTTGTTTGGTGTTTTTTGTTTATTGATTAACCGTTAACCGTTAACGGTTTGAACATCCTTAAATACTTTGTAAAAACGTGACACCTCATGATAGTTGTAATAGGTTAACTGCAAATCATCAAGCTCACGTAAAGAGTGGTGTTCTAACTAAGAGATGGAAGAATTAGTACAAGACTAATAAACAAAAACAACGACTGCTACACGAATAAAAGGACTACTAAAAAATGTACAGTACTAAGTGGGATTATGAACTATAGCTGTACAGTTGTAGTAGGACGAGCTATACTTTGTAGGGGATGAGTCCATAGTGAGTCCATGGTGAGTCCATAGTGAGTCCATTAAAAGATTGTTTTTAATAGACTCACTATGGACTCACCATGGAGGTATATTTGACTCATATCGATGATGACTGCTCTAAAGGCTATCTGTGGTCACTTCCTGTTGTGATTTGTTGGTTGTATGTTGTTCCTTGATAATCGAAAAACGACAATCATCCATTAACCAAACAATTGATCATACGAAGTATGGTATTTTTTCTTGAGTCGTTGTTTTGTTTTTTTGACTGCGTCAATTGTAATGCCTAAAATATTAGCGGTTTCCTGATTGGTTAGGTTTAATTTTTGCAACAAGATAACGCGCAGATTGGAATCTGTTAGATCGGGAAATTGTTCCATAAGTTTTTCAAAATATTCACTTTGTTCCGTTTGAAAGGTTTTTTTGAAGATCATCCAGCTTTCATCTGTCATTAAATGCGAAGAAATCGTTTGCTCTAATTTCATTCGCTCCGTTTGTGACTTTACGCTTGTTGAGTCTTTGAGTTTATTTAATTCGACTTCTAAGATGTTAATTTGTTTTGTTTTTTCTGCTAAGTATTCTTTATAGGAATCTAGCGAGTGATTGGTGTCTTGCCATCTCTTTTCGGATTCAGCCATTTCTTGTTCAATTTTGAGAATGTTTGATTCATATAGAAAGGCTTGTTTAGAGAGCTGTTTTCGGTAAATACGGTACACAAAAACTAGAATACACCCCAAGGAAAAAGAGAGGGAAATGAAAAGCAAGCGCTGATAATTAATTTTCTCATAGTGATAACGCTGTGCGTCAATTTGTAAGTTGATGAGCTCTATTTCTGCATCCCAATTGATTTGATCAATCGCTTTTTCTCCTTCGGTTTCATTGATGTATTCATGGAGTGTTGTGAGGTGACGACGATAGAGGAGCTCTCTTTTTTCATCCTTTTCGGCAATAGAGATCTCCAATAGTAGCTCCATAATTTCATATTCAAAGCCTTTGACATAGTTTAAACTTTGGGCATAGGTGAAGGCTTCTAAGGCATTTTTCTTAGCTAAAGGTACATCGTTTTTGTCCCAGTACACTTGAGCAAGGGAGATCAATGCATACATCGTATTCTTCTTGTCGTCTACTTTTTTTGACAAGGCAATGTCTTCTTCTAAATAACTGATGGCTTTTTCCCAATTTTGCTTGTTGTTTTCAATCATGGCTAGATCACCTAGTACTTTAGCATAGCGCAAGAGATCGCCTTGACTTTCAGATAAATTCTTCGCTTGTATTAAATAGGGGTAGGCTAAGGCTTCTTGTTTGTCTTTGATAGCGAAATTTCCAATAGCATTTAAGAGGCTGGTATAGTTGATGTTGTCTTTGGTTGTGAGTTGTAGCGCTTTGGTTAGATAGGTAATTCCCTGCTTGTATTTGCCTATTGTTCCGTAGAAAAAACCGATTTTTCTGTAGATGTCGGTTGATTGAATGGTGATCTGTTCGGGGTGGTTATCTAAGATAAAGGCAACTTCACTGTAGTAATTGGCGGATTCAATATAGTGATTGTAGTTGTAGTAGTAAAAGCCAATTTGGGTGTATGCCCAGTGTTTGAGATTGGGAAAATCAATGGCTTCTAGCTGTTCTTCTACTTCCTTAAAAAGCAAGGTCGTTTGTTCATTAAAGGCGCCAAGCTCTTTAGCTTTAATTTGTGCGCGTTTAACTTTTACAATGACATTGTATATGCTTTTAGTTAGCTCCAATTCTTTAGGAGATTTACTTAAAAGGACTTCTTCTAATTTAATTAAATCATCTACTTTATTTAATTCTGCAAGGAAAAGATTGATTTGATTCGAAGTGTGTTCTGTTTGTTTAGAACAAGAGAACATTAGTGCAAGTATGAGAATAAATAATGTTTTTTTCATAAATAAAGAGAAAAGTTAAATTTTCAGATGTCCACCCTTATGTCCACCTCGATGTCCACCCCAAATATAGTGTCTTTTTTAACAGAATGTTTTACTTTGCTTAAGAATTTGTTTCAGGGAGTAGATAAAAGTATCCTGCGGCAGTAGAATCACAAATAGAGACGTTCTTCATTTAATGTATAAGGCAGTATAAAGCGATAGAAGTAGGGAGTGTTTAGCACAGCGTAAGGGGAACAGTGTTTACAGGTAGAAGAGTTCCACAGTAAACAGGAGGATACCTGCTGTATAAGGAAGAAACAGACCTTGGGAGCGTTTTAAGGCAAGCGTTGTTGTGGGAGTATAAACAAGGATCACAACAAAGGAGAAGGAACGGAATAAAGAGCATTTACCAACCAACTAACTATATTGTATGAATCCTAATTCTCTTCCTTGTGATGTTGAACCATTAGTCATCATTGCAAGGAAAGAATACAAGGAAGGGGACCTTTCGAGGTTTATTAATTTTAAAGAGTACTCAGGCGATGATATAGACATTGTCGCCTGATTTTTGAAAGAAAATGAAAAAGGAAATTACTTATAAGCTTTGCAGTGAAGCTTGAGTATTGGTTTTTAATAAATTTTTTTGTTTTAATTGTTTTGGATACTCATTCCATTCTAACCAATTGAAGGAGTATTTTTTGGGAAAGAAAAAGGTCAGCGATAGCTGACCTTTTTTATTTCGATAGGTTTGTGTACTTATGCTTTTTTACGTGTATCCAATTCTCCAAAATACATTTCTTGGAAGCTTTTGTTTACGCCGTGATCTACGCGTTTGTGGAACGTTCTAGGATCGATCTCACTAGGTTTCTCGTATCCAACAGCACTGATGAATTCTCCTAGAGCCTTCATTGTGTTTTTATGGAAGTTCGCAACACGCATTCTCTTGTCTGTTACATCTAAAGCCTTGTAAAGTGTTTCATCTTGTGTTGCAATACCTACAGGACAATGTCCACTGTCACACTGTAAAGCTTGAATACAACCTAAAGCAAACATCATACCACGCGCACTGTAACATGCATCAGCTCCAAGGGCAATTGCTTTAGCAATGTCAAAAGCAGAAATAATTCTACCTGAAGCTAAAAGTCTAATTTTCCCTCTTAAACCATTTTCTATCAATGTTTTGTTGGCAAATACCAAAGCGTCATTTAAAGCCATACCCATATAATCGATAAACTCTAATGGAGCAGCTCCTGTACCACCTTCAGCACCGTCAATGGTAATGAAGTCTGGTGTGATACCCGTTTGTTTCATTGCGTCGACAATTGCTAAAAACTCATCTCTACGACCAATACAGATTTTAAATCCTACTGGTTTTCCGTTAGACAACAAGCGAAGTTTAGCTAAGAATTGAACAAGTTCAGTTGGGTTGCTAAATGCAGTGTGTCCTGACGGAGAATGAACCGTTGTATGAGGAGTAATACTTCTAATTCCAGCAATTTCTACGGTGTTTTTTTCCGCAGGTAATAAACCTCCGTGTCCTGGCTTTGCTCCTTGAGAAAGTTTTAACTCGATCATTTTTACCTCAGGATAGTTGGAACGCTCTTCGAATAAGGGCTCACTGAAGAATCCTTTTTCATCGCGACAACCGAAGTATCCTGTACCAATTTGCCAAATTAAATCTCCTCCTGAACGGTGGTATTGACTGATTCCTCCTTCACCTGTGTTATGTGCAAAACCACCAATCTTAGCTCCTTCATTTAAAGCAGTAATGGCTTTTTTACTTAATGCACCATAACTCATCGCACTAATATTGTAAATACTCGCACTGTACGGTTGTTTACAATCTTCACCTCCAATTAAAGTTCTGAAGTTAGTATCCGATACGTGTTTCGGGTATACTGAGTGAGCAGCCCATTCGTAACCAATGCGGTTTGGATCATCTTGCATACCAAATGAAACCGTTTGCTTCTCATTTTTCGCTCTTTGGTAAACAATTGAACGCTCACGACGGTTAAATGGTTTTCCATCTAATTCTCCCTCCCAAAAATATTGACGCATCTCTGGACGAATAGATTCAAACATGTATCTAAAACGGGCAAATAAGGGGTAGTTTCTACGAATCGTATGTTTACTTTGAAGTAAATCATAGATCGTTAAATATGTAAGGATTCCTGAGATTATAAGATTAACGATGCTAGCTGTTGATTGGGTAAGTACAAAAGTTGTTATAGCGTACAATACGTATATCACAACTAATGTAATGGTCAATTGGCCAAATGTGAATCGATTAAAAAACTTTTTGTGAAACATAAATCTAAAATTTAGTGCAATCTTTTTGTTGTCTAGTTTGTAATGTTAATGGTTTAAAAATAGGGTGAATAGGTTGTGATTCCTCACTTTTTTAGTTTAAAAATAAACAGAAAATAAAATCACTTCTATCGAAAGCAAAGGTAGTAAAGATTTTGAATTTAAAAGATTTTTATAATTATTATTTTGACAGTATTCGGCTGTAAAAATGCTAATATGATAATTTTACTGGATAAGGATAGTGGATTTTTACGTATTTTGGTTAATAACTGTTTAAAATGTAATCTTTGCTCTTGTTTTTTAATATAATAGAGGGAGGATTACGTGTTTTATAGGTATAATTGAAATTTGTAGATGCTGTGTTTTCCGCTGCTCAAGTAGGCGAATAAACAGGCTAAGCCAGCATAGATAAGTACTTCAGCACCAAATAATTCGCCTGCCATGAATATACACGCTAAAGGTGTTTTGGTCGCTCCTGTAAACACGGCAACAAAACCTAAACTCGCGACAAAACCAAGGGGCAATTGGAGGTAAACAGCTAAAAAGCTCCCTAAAGTTGCACCAATGAAGAACAAGGGAGTAACTTCTCCCCCTTTAAAGCCTGCGCCTAAGGTGATCGCTGTGAATATAATTTTGAGCAGAAAAACGGAATAATCTTGGGGGGTTGTGAATGCATCTACTATAGTTTCCACGCCTAAACCTAGAAATCGCGTGTCTTGAAAGCTGTAAAACAAGGCTATAACTAGTAGGCCCCCAAAAAATGGACGCAAGGGAGGAAAGGCAATTCTAGTTGTGGCTATATGGGATACAGCATCCGTTGCTTTGATAAACAAGACGGCAGTCCAACCAAATAGGATACCTGCCAAACTCACCTTAATCAAAGTAAGTGGTGTGAGTGACGGAATATGTTCGACGCTATACACCGTGTGGGTAATGCCCCAAGAGATACAAACCAGATGAGAAACAATAGCTGTGAGAAATAAAGGAAGGATATAGTTGTATTTACTTCGTCCCACGACCATTAGCTCCAAGGCAAATAACATTCCTGCCAGCGGTGTGCCAAAAACGGCAGCAAAACCACCGGCAATTCCCATAAGTAATAACGCTTGTCGATCGGCCGCATCAAGTGGAAAGAGTCGGCTAAACTGATCGGCAATTGCACCACCCATTTGCACCGCTGTTCCCTCTCTTCCTGCAGATCCTCCAAATAGATGGGTAATCCACGTACCAAGCAAAACGAAAGGAGCCATTTTTAAGGGAATTCTTTCAACAGGATGGTGGTATTCTTGGATCAGTAAATTATTTCCCTTATTTGCCGTACCTCCAAAATAGTGATAAAGACCACCAACGAATAATCCCCCAAGCGGTAAACCCCATAAAAGCATAGGTTGATGGATACGCACTTGTGTTACGTATTCGAGAACAGAAAGGAAAATTGCTGCGGATGTACCTATTAAAATACCTAGAACTAGGCTCAATGCAAGCCAAAGTAAGGGCTTATTTGATGGGTAAAAAAGATACTTTTTTGTTTTTTGAACTGTATTCATAACGACGCAGTATAGATTAGTTAAACTATAGTATACTAGACGTCATCAGCTACAAGGCGGTTCAAGGCAGACATCATTGCCTATTATGATAGGACAAAGATAAAAAAAAAGTCCAACTCAGCGAGTTGAACTTTATATTTTTTAGCGTTGATTAAATGTCATCAAATTCTACATCTGTAAAATTGTTCAAAGAATCAGACTCTTCTTTTTGATATTCTTTTTTGAAATCCTTTTGGTGTCTTTCAGAAATAACTTCTTCTCCTTTGTGATTAACAACATACTCTGTCATTTCATCTAAGATCTCTTTAAAGGCAGTGAAATCCTCTTTATATAAGTAGATCTTGTGTTTTTTAAAGTGAAATGATCCGTCGTCTTCTGTGAATTTTTTGCTTTCAGTTACGGTTATGTAGTAATCATCCGCCTTTGTAGCTCTTACATCAAAGAAATAAGTTCTTCTACCAGCTCTCAATACTTTAGAGAAAATCTCTTCTTTTTCTAACATTTCGTTATCTCTCATAATCCTTCTATCAATTAATTGATTTGTATATATAGCTTTCAAAAGTCTAAAAAAAATCCTAATAAACCAACTTTTTACACTATTTCTTTTTCTTTCAATTGTTTTTCATGTAACTCCGCATAATATCCTTCTTGATTGATCAAACTTTCGTGTGTTCCCTCTTGAATTATTCTACCTTGATCCAGCACAATTATCTTGTCTGCATTTTTTGCGGAGGAGATACGGTGGGTTACAATAAGTGTTGTAATGTGTTTGCTGTGTTGTTCTAAGTGCTTTAAAATGCGCTCTTCCGTTTCTGTATCTACGGCGGATAAGGCATCGTCAAGCAAGAGAATTGGCGCGTCTTTAATCAAGGCACGAGCAATGGAAACGCGTTGTTTTTGTCCACCTGATAAGGTTAAGCCACGTTCGCCTAATACGGTTTCATAGCCGTGTTCAAATTGTTCAATATTGTGATGAACTACAGCCTTCTTAGCCGCTTCCACAATCTCTTCTATGGTTGCATCTTCTTTTCCAAAGCGTATATTATTGCTGATGGTATCGGAAAATAAAAAGGAATCCTGTGGTACAACAGCTACATTTTTTCTTAAATCACGAAGATTACAATCTTTAATTGGCGTTTGGTCAAAGTAAATTTGTCCCTCGTCAATTGTATACATTCGACTAATTAAAGAAAGTAAGGTACTCTTTCCTGAACCTGTTTTACCCAAAATAGCTAAAGTTTCTCCTTGTTTTAATGAAAATGAAACATCTTGTAAGGCAACAATCCCCGTGTCAGAATAGGTAAAAGAAACGCGGTCAAAAACAATATTGCCCTTTATTTCTGTTGGATTGGGATTGGTGTTGAAAATCTCAGGTTGTACTTCTAAGAACTCATTAATGCGCTTTTGGGAAGCCTCCGCTTCTTGAATCATGGAAGAAATCCATCCCAAGGAGGCAACAGGCCAAGTTAACATATTGATATAGAGGATGAATTGTGCAATTACACCGATGTCGGGTAGCTTGCCATTGAAGTATAATATGGATCCTATGGTAATAACAATCAAGTTGCTCAATCCAATGAGCAAAATCATTAGAGGACCAATCAGCGCGCCAGTCTTCGCTAGTTTTAACGATTTTTCTTTGCTGCTCTCTGTTAATACTTCAAATTCTTCTACTTTTTTATTCTCTATGGCATAGGCCTTGATCACGCGCATACCTGAAAAAATCTCTTGCGTAAAGGTCGATAAAACGGATAAATTCTGTTGGAAAATTAAGCTGCGCTCGTTGATTTGTCGACTGAGTTTAAAGATAAAGTAACCCAACAACGGCAACGGCAACAACGAATATAGTGTTAATTGTGGCGAAATAATGTACATTTGGGTTAGTACTACGGCAAATCGAATAAGTGTATTGATAGAGTACATCACCGCTGGACCTACATACTGTCGCACTTTTCCAACGTCTTCACTGATGCGATTCATCAAATCACCCGTGCGATTCTGTTTGTAAAAACTTTGAGTTAGAATTTCATAGTGCTTAAAAACATCGTTCTTTAGGTCAAACTCAATGTGACGAGACATAACAATGAGGGTTTGTCGCATTAAAAAAGTCAAGAATCCCGCAATAAGTGTTGTGACTAAAATCCAAAAAATGTTGGATAACAACAACGCTGTTACTTTTTCTTTGTCAAAAGCAGTAAGTTGCTCCAAGATACGGATAGAGTCTCCAACTAATTTAGGGGTGTAAAGCGTAAATATTTGGGCGACAATGGTTATAATAACACCCGTTAAAAAGTGATATTTATACTTGAAAAAATATTTATTTAAGGATTGTAAAGCACGCATAGTTTGTTTGTCTAGTCTTGCAAAGTAAGAAAAAATAAGGGTTTAAATGCCTTTTTTCTTCTTTTAAAAAGTGATGGACAAATATAAACTATTATTCTTTTTTCTTGGGGAAAAGGTTGAGACAAAAGTAAAAAATGAAAATCTTGTTTTCTTATTTTTATAGTGGAAGCCCTTGTTTAGAACCTCTTTCTTCTTTATCTCCAGGTGTTATTATTTGGCTCAAGTGTTCGGTGAACCTCCCTTTCTTTGTGATTTCTTCCTTTCAGTCGAACAAGGTATTCTGTTTGTTAAAAGTAATATAACTCTTAGTTAATAATTTACTAATAAAATGAAAGTAGAATAAAAACTAAATATATTTGTTACAACAATATAGAACAGAAATGAGTGTATTCATTATAAAAAAAGGAAAGAAGATGTACTTACGCCAATGGTCGTGAGCAAGGTCCTTTTTTTATAAGTAATTTAAAATAACAAGGGGTTTGTCGCGAAGACAACCCCTTTTTTTATGAAAAATAACGAGGATGAAAGTTTTAAAATTTGGAGGAACTTCTGTCGGAAGTCCAGCGCGATTTAAAGGATTATGGCCAATTATTCAATCGCAAGCCACAGATAAACGGGTGATTGTTCTTTCTGCAGTAGCAGGAACGACAAATGCATTAGTGGATATTGCCCATCAGTATGTAAACGGAAATATAGCAGAAGCGCGGAAGCTCCTACAAGGTTTAAAACACACGTATGACGTTTTTGTAACCGAACTTTTTTCTACGCCTAGGGGTAGGGGTCAGGGACAAGAGGTTGTTGATCGCCATTTTTGTTTTGTAGATGATTTGGGCAACGATTTGTTTACTTCTGTTGAGGAGCGCTTAGTCTTAGCACAAGGAGAACTTTTATCAACCACTTTATTTCATTATTATTTACAAGAAATAGGTGTAGCAAGTGTTTTACTGCCTGCCTTGGACTTTATGCGTATGAGTGAAGATAATGAGCCCGATTTGTCTTACATACAGGATCATTTAGGGCAGTTGCTAGCCAAACATGAATCGGATACGGTTTTTATTACACAAGGGTATATTTGTAGAAATGCTTTTGGTGAAGTAGATAATTTGAGAAGAGGAGGGTCAGACTATACGGCTTCTTTGATTGGAGCAGCGTTAGCGGTAGAAGAGATTCAAATTTGGACAGATATAGACGGTTTTCACAATAATGATCCTCGCTATGTAGCTCAAACAAAACCAATTGCTAATTTGAGTTTCGATGAGGCAGCGGAATTGGCTTATTTTGGTGCGAAAATATTGCATCCTCAAAGTGTGTTTCCTGCTCAAAAGGCGAATGTTCCTGTTCGTCTACTCGATACGATGAATATTGAGGCAACGGGAACCTTAATATCCTCTCGTTTTGATCATGCAGACGAGATTGTCGCTGTTGCAGCAAAAGATAATATTACAGCGATTCGCATTCACTCGTCTCGAATGTTGTTAGCTTACGGATTTCTAAGGCGTGTTTTTGAGGTTTTCGAGCGCTATAAAACACCAATCGATATGATCACAACTTCTGAGGTTGCTGTATCACTGACGATAGATAGCACGACAAATTTAAATGCTATTGTGAATGAATTAAATCACTTTGGCTCTGTTGATGTCGACGAAAATCAATCCATTGTCTGTATTGTAGGCGATTTTAAACGCAATAAAAAGGGGTATGCAACTTTGGTTTCCGAAGCGGTTAAGCATATTCCAATCCGCATGATTTCCTATGGAGGTAGTGAACACAATATTTCTTTATTACTTCCGTCAACGTACAAAGTAGAAGCTTTACGCGCTTTACACCATCGATTATTTTAAAGTAGAAAAAGTATGAGTTTAACCGATATAGTAGAACAGGTAAAAAGGGAGGAAACTCCATTGTATTATTATGATTTGCCTTTGTTAAGGGAGACAATTACTTGTGCAAAACAAGCAGCTGATCGCTGGGGATACCACATTCACTATGCTGTAAAAGCAAATAACAACCCGCGAATTTTGCAGGAAATTAGTCAACAGGGATTAGGGGCGGATTGTGTGAGTGGATTGGAAATTGAACGTGCTATTGCTCATGGGTTTACGGCAAAAAATATTGTGTTTGCAGGAGTTGGCAAGACGGATAAAGAAATTCGAATCGCTTTAGCACAACAAATTTTAGCGTTTAATGTTGAATCACTTGATGAGTTAAAAGTGATTGGTTCTCTTGCAGAAGAGATGAAAACGCAAGCTCGTGTAGCGTTGCGTATCAATCCCAATATTGATGCGCAAACGCATCATTATATAACCACGGGTTTAGACGAAAATAAATTTGGGATTATGATGCATGAATTGGAGGATTGTCTTACTTGGATAAACACGCATGCAGCGGCTTTAAACTTGGTAGGATTGCATTTTCACGTAGGATCTCAAATTACGGATTGGAATGTGTTTAAGCGGTTGTGTTTAAAAGTAAATGAATGGAATGCGTGGTTTATCGAACGGGGAATTACAGTACCTATACTTAATGTTGGAGGTGGAGTAGGAGTGAATTATACGGATCCTACGGGTGATCCCATCGTCGATTTTGAGGCTTTTTTTGGGATCTTTAATCAATTTTTAACCCCTAAAAAGGGACAACAAGTACACTTTGAGCTGGGAAGGTCGCTCGTTGCAACTTGTGGTAGTTTGATCAGCCGTGTTTTGTATATCAAAAATGGCTTGGAAAAAAACTTTGCGATTCTCGATGCTGGTATGACCGAATTGCTGCGTCCCGCTTTGTACCAAGCCTATCATAAGATAGAGTGCCTAACTGCAGAAGAATCTCAAGGCGAACAACGAATACACTACGATGTTGTGGGGCCTATTTGCGAAAGTAGTGATTGTTTTGGGAAAAATGTGGCATTGCCTAAATTGACTCGAGGTGACTTGATTGCTATTCGTTCTGCAGGAGCTTATGGTGAAGTAATGTCCTCTCGTTACAATTTGAGACAACCACTGCATTATTATTTTAAAGAATAAAATCTTTTGTAGTTGTTATTAGAAATTCTTTGTTAAATTTGATTGTAATAAAAATAGAACTTTAATTTAATCCCAAGAAAAATGAAATTAGGAGATATCGACGTAGCAGGAGAATTAATCGATTTAAACTTTCAATTGTTAAGAACACAAATCTTATTAGAAGAAGTATTAAAACACAATGCAGAAACATTAAAACTACCTTCACCAGAAGCGATGAATGAGATTAATGAGTTTGCTTTACAATCTATTCAAAAGAAATTTCCAAATATGAATATTGCTAAAAGGGACGAAGAGCAACCTAAAGCAGAATAAGCATAAAAAAAGTCGTGATTCAATCACGACTTTTTTTATTTCTCCTCTTTGAACTTCTACTTCTATTGCGCAAGTAAATTTTTGATCTTTCTTATTGGCAAGGACTTCGTAGTGTTAAATAGATTATTGTTTGATTATTGTAAAAAACAAGTAAAAATCATTTTATTTTTATGCTTATTGTATTTTATTTAAAATAAATATGATTTTTTATTAGAAATTAATTAAAATGTTTTAATTTAATGTAAAACATTAATCTAATTTATTTATTATGAAAAAAATTATTCTATTAACCTTTTCCACTATTGCTTTATTGTCCTGTAATAAAATTGACGATGACTCTAAACAAGAATTTAGTAAATCGGAGCAAAATGATTTAGTTACTCCCGATCTTATGAGCTACAGTTATGTAGATTTAAAAGAAGTTTTTTATCAGTATGCCCAAAGTAATTGGCTGGAAAATATTGATCAATTAGAAAGATCGTTTTTTGAAGCACATGCTAAAGGACTTTTTTCTGATGAAAATAGTATTAACGACAAAATAGTAGATATTGAAATTCAATATAATTTCAACTTTTCAAAGGAAGTATCTGTGGTTTTATCAAATTTGTATAGTTCTATTTTCAATACAGAAATCAAGACATTGAAAGAAGTTTTCGATACTGAAAAAAGTAAGTTTATCAATAATAAAGATTTGACACTTAGCGATTATGAAGTATTGAATCCCATATTTGCATCGTTTGAGGCAAATATAGATTTTCTTCTTCTTCAGTATAATTTTACCAAGAATGCAAATCCTCGAAAATCTTTGTTTGGTTCAAATCCAAAATATACGAGTTGGTTAGACTGTATGACACAAAATGGTGGTGCTCCAATAGCTAGAGGTTTAGTTGAAGGGGCTATAGGAGGTGCTATTACAGGCGCTATTGCCGGAGCAGGTGGAGGTACTGTTGTTGTACCTATAATAGGGACTACAGTAGGTGCTGTAGGTGGAGCAGTTTTTGTAGGTGCTGCGGGAGCGAGTACGGGTATGTTAGGAGGATTTCTATGGGCTAGTGTGGATTGTTTTACTCAAACACAAGGAGGAAGTGGTTCTGGAAATTGTGTACTCTTGGGGACTATTGACCCTATTGATCCAAGATATAAGGGAATGAATTACCCCAAAGTTATTCGTTCTCAAATGAGCCCTTCTCAGGAAGAAATTATACGTAATGAAATTCAGAATTCCCTCAGCGATTTACAAAGAGTCTCTTTGAATAGTAAAGTTAGAATTACGATAAAATAATTTAAAATACCATGAAATATGTTTTTGTTACAGTAGGAACCTTATTATTTTTATTTTCTTTTTACTTTAAAAATAGCATAAAATTAGTCATAGCATCTGGGCATTGTTTTTATAAAGATTGGTTGTTTTATGTCGCTTTATTGATTTCTTTTTTAGTGAGCTACACAATAAGCTCAACCTTGATTAAAAGGAAATAAGCTCGGCTTTTAGTTTAAGATAATAAAAAAAAGTCGTGATTCACTCACGACTTTTTTTTATTTCTTAACTGCAAGGGCTCGAATTCCAATTGGTATGACCTCGACCTTCCCAGCATTGATAACTCTGTTTGATTTTTGTGACGTGGTACTGTCCCTCTTTTAAATTAACAGTCATCACTACTTTTTTTGCTTTTACTGAATCATCGTTTATTCCCTCTTCTACTAAGGTTACTAATGTAACAGAGGTATCAGACATTTGTAAAACCGTAATATCATAGCTGTATTTTCCCTCTGCCTGGGTATCTTCTGGTGCATACAAACGCATGATATTTTCTACAGAAGTGAGTTTCTCTCGTTGAACGGTCTCATTTAGCTTATCTAATATGTCTTGTTTGATTAATTCATATTCTTCTATCGCTGAATCAAGTTTAACTTGATCTACAGGCGTGCTCGTTTCTACCTCAGTAGGAGTGGAGGAGGCAGTTTTGTCTTGACATCCCATCGTGCCGACTCCAACTAGTATAATGCCGAAATAATAAAATAATCTATTCATAGCTAATTAGTTAAGATTGTTACTCCTATAAATATAACTAAAAAATAGTAGTATATTGTATTTTTTTTTATGAATTTGTAAAAGCTGTTGCTTTTTTGTTTATAAAAACAAGATAGCTGTGATGAAATTATAAGGTTTAGATTCCAATTTCAAATTGCATTCTAAAATACCAGTTATTTTTACCTGCTCCTTGATAGAAGTCTAATTGATCATAACTAACTTCTGCTTGTAGCTTAAAAGCGTGTTCCCATAGGTACTTTGTAACACCTAGGGTGTACTGAGTTGTGTTGGGTAAGTTTAATTGTTCATGGAGTTGTGTTTTCATTTTTTGAGTAGAAACACGGCCGATAAATTCGTAATTACTTGGCAAGATGTAGCTCAATTGATAATCCATTCCATGACCTGCAAAAACATAACTACTGCTTTTTGATCCGTCTAGTTGTGGTTGATACGTGATTGCATCGTCTACATTTCTATTCATAAAGGAAACCATTCCCGCCCAACCATTGTATTTTAAGATGGCGTCAGCCATAAAAGAATTGAGGTTTCTAGGTTCATAGAGTTTTGTTCCTGTTTGTCCTTGTGAGTTTTCAGCATTGTTATTGTGTGAAAATGTTCCAGCAAGTAGTAATTTGGGTTTAGCCTCTCGAGCAATATCACCTTCGAAGTACGCTCCATTGTTTTTAAAACTTCCCATTGGAAACAATTCTACACGACCTGTTAAGGCATAACTATCGCTTTCAGAACCTTGGAAATTTCTTCCTCGTCCTGTAGATACGGCCGTTTTAATAACATAGCCAAACTTGTCTTTGCGCTCTTGATGATAATATGCCTGAATACCAAAATCGCGATCGATGTTAAATTTAGCGTTATTAATCGAGCGATCCGTTAATTGCAAGGCTCCTGATGAGTTGATGCGCTGTCTATTTCCAGGTAGTTTAGTTTGTCCGAAAATAAAACTCCAATTCTCATTTGGACGATAAGTCATTGCAGCATCTCGAATGATGTTTACTGATTCTCCTTCTACTGTTTTACCCATGTCTTTTGGAGCAAATGACAACTGGATAACGTATAAGAATTTAGGGTTTCCTACATAACCGTCGAAACGCAAACGCAAACGTCTAATCTCGCCCTCATATTTTGTTTTTCCTCCATCATTTTCCATGAAGGTTAAACGGTTTTGCATGCGAAAACGCAAGTTTAATTGAAAAATACTGTCTGCGGATGTTATTCCAACTCCTTTACCAAAATTGTAGTAAGGCAATTGAGCAAGTTTAACATCGTTGTTTTCAGTTTCAATCTTCTGTGCTATTGCGTTAAATGAAAGTAACGTCAATATTAATAAATAGATCTTTTTCATGTGTTCGTGTGTTGAGTTTGCAAAAATAAGATTAGTTTTGTTTCCGCATTTATATCGTTGTTATCGAAATGTAAGTTTAATGTTATTAAATGGTTAATTAAAGATAGTAAAGAAAACAGCATGTCATATATTGGATATCATTTTACCGTAGAGCCTTTGGTGCCTGGTGTAGAGATTCTTATCGCAGAATTAGGTGAAAAAGCATTTGAGAGTTTTGAAGAAACAGCCCTAGGCGTTAGTGCTTATGTACAGCAAGACTTGTGGACAGAGGATATTTTGGAGGATATTTTCATTTTGCAATCAGATCAATTTACCATCACTTATCGAAAAGAAGAAATTGAACAGGTAAATTGGAATGAGGAATGGGAAAAGAATTTTGATCCAATTGATGTAGATGGGATTTGCTATATTCGCGCGCCTTTTCACGAAAAAACGCAGGCACAATACGATATTGTCATTGAACCTAAGATGAGTTTTGGAACAGGTCATCATGAAACAACTTATATGATGGTACGTCAAATTTTAACCAACGATATGCAAGATAAGGTTGTGTTGGATATGGGATGTGGAACGGCTATTTTGGCAATTTTAGCTGCAATGCGTGGTGCAAAACACGTAGATGCTATTGATATTGACAATTGGTGCTATTTAAATTCTATCGAAAATGCAGAGCGCAATGCTTGTGCCACTGTTGAAGTATTTGAAGGGGATGCATCTATTTTAGCTCAAGAACCGAAATACGATGTTGTATTAGCGAATATCAATCGCAATATTTTGTTGAATGATATGGATCGCTATATCCAAACTATGAAGGAACAGGCAGAGATTTACTTCAGTGGATTCTACACAGAAGATGTATCTAGCATCAAAAAAGCTGCTGAAGAAAAAGGTTTAACCTTTGAAAATCAATTAGAAAAAAATAATTGGGTATCTTTGAAGTTTAAAAAGCGTTAGTCATATTAAAATACGAATAGTATGAGTACAAAAGAAATAGTTGAAGAAAAAATTGATGTAGCGGAGTTGCTCGACAGTCAGAGTGAAATCATCTTGTATAACGATGATGTCAATACGTTTGATCACGTGATAGATACGTTAATCAAAGTGTGTGACCATACTGCAGAACAAGCAGAACAATGTGCTATTTTAGTTCATTATACTGGAAAGTGTACGGTGAAGACGGGTGAGTTTAAAAAATTAAAACCACAATGCCTACAACTGTTAGACGCAGGATTGAGTGCAGAAATACAATAAAAAAAGGGAGCTATAGGCTCCCTTTTTGTTTAAAGTGAGGTCCCACAAATACTCTGATGGGATTTCCTCTTGCGATCTGCATTTGGTTTAACCAAGTGTTTCTCTCCTGCTGTTCTTTGGCAGATTCGTTGAACTGCTCTATCTTTTCTTCCAATCTCGCACGGGCTACTTTCTTGTTCTGATGTTGTGATCGGCTATCCATAGCGGTTACTTGTAAACCTGTAGGAAGATGTGTCACGCGTACAGCAGAACTGACTTTATTAACGTGTTGTCCTCCTGCACCCGAACTGCGAATCGCCTGATAGGATAAATCTTGTTCTGCTAAACTTTTCCTTTTTTTAGGTTCTTCGCTTTGAAAAATTCCAATAAACCAGTTTTTTCGCTTGTGCTTTGGGCGAAAAGGACTCGGACAGATCCACTGTATACTCCCGAGCCAGGATTGCAAGAAAACAGCAAGTTTGCGCTCGTCCTCGCCATTGATTGCTATAAAAATGGAGTCTGAATCGCAGCTTGCCCGTTCTTGATAAGTGGCTGTTAGCTGTTGTTGGTTTGCTTCTTTTACGACAATAGCAGCAATTCGAGTTACAGCAAATGAACATTCTGCGGGACCTCTTCCTGAGGTAATTTGTATGATCCTTTTCATCTTACTTATCCATGCGTACAAATTTAGGCGTAAATGTACCTAGGGTTCGTACTAAATCTTCTTGTGCTTGCATAACAGTGTGAATGTCTTTGTATGCCATTGGGGCTTCATCTACACTACCTCCGAGGAGCTGTACGCCTGCCGTTTTTAAAGCTGCTTTAATATCGCTTTTAGTGAATTTGCTCTTACATGCATTTCTTGAATGCAAGCGACCTGCTCCATGGGATGCTGAATTCAAACTCGCTTCATTTCCCAAGCCTTCGACGATAAAACCAGGCGTTGTCATGGATCCAGGAATAATTCCCAACTGACCTTCTGCAGCGGGGGTAGCTCCTTTTCGATGCACAACGAGTTCTTGTCCATGGATCACTTCTTTCCACGCAAAGTTGTGGTGATTTTCAATCGTAAACGCAATTTGTTTACCCAAAGCTTTGGCTATGCGTCGATGAATATCATCGTGACAAGCTTTGGCGTAATCTCCTGCCAAATTCATGGCCAACCAATATTCTTGTCCATCGTGTGTATCGAGATCTAACCAAGCCAAATGTTGTGCATTACTTGGTAACGGACATTGTTTAGTCGCTAAATAGGTGTAGTGTTTGGCAATGTTTGCACCTAAACCTCTCGAGCCACTATGGGATAGCACCGCGATATAACTACCCGGTTCTAATTTCCATTCGGGCTTGGTTTCTGTTAAATGCACTACGCCAATCTCTACAAAGTGATTGCCACTTCCCGAAGTCCCTAATTGTTTATACGCCTTGTCTAACAATCCTTTTACAAAGGGAATGTCCTTAAACGCATCGCGATAGAATACGTCGTGATCCACTTTGTTTTGATGGGTTTCGTACATCCCAAATTTGGTGTGATCCGCTAGGATATTCATCAACTGATGATCTTTTCCTTTGAGGAAGTTTGCCGGTAAATTAAATACAGACAAACTCATCCTACATCCGATATCTACGCCAACTCCATAGGGAATGACGGCATTGTTTGTGGCTAGTACACCACCTATTGGTAGTCCATAACCATAATGCGCATCAGGCATTAAAGCACCCGCTGTTGCAACGGGTAGCTTTAGTGCAGTATATAATTGATACTTGGTCTGTTCGTCGATGGCATCTGCTCCAAAAATGGAGAAAGGTGCACGTGTATGTGTTAGCTCCTGTCTTTTGATCTCAACTTGTTTGATCATACTTTCTGCTACTTTTCCCCAAATACCATCTCCTAAATAGGTTTCGGGGTTTTGTAACACTTGTTTTGCTTCTCTAAGTATAGCGTCTTTGTTTTCTTTTTTCTTGTAACGACTAATGGTACCTAAAGCAATATTTAGGGTATTATTCTGTGGAAAACCTAATTGAATGAGGTCTTTTCCTGAAAGTTTCCTTCCCATGATTTTTTGTTTAATTGACTATAAAGGCAACTCGCAAATAGGAGTTGCGTGAATCTTGTTGGCGTTCGACCAACGCGTCAATTCGGGTTTTCTGTAAAGGGTCCGGAATAAACAAAAAAAAGCCCGAATTTACATCTTCGGGCTTTTTCTATATCAAGTAATCTAATTTACTACAGTGAAGTACCACGAAGATACACCCATGCAACCTGTGCTGGTGTGAACAATGCCGATGTAGAATTTAGTACAAACATTTTGTCTTCGTTTTTTAGGTGTTAAACTTATTTGAATGCAAATTTTGCAAAATATTTTTGATATAATCAACTAAAAATGAGTTTTTATTTTTAGAGTAGGGGTTTGGTTGCTAAAAAAATAAAAATGAGAGGATAAAAAGAAATCAAATAGAGAATCGCGAAAGGAAAAGTGGGCTGTTGATAAGATTTGTCTATTTTTGTAAAAAATATTCACAATGAAAAAGTTAATAGGATTAGCAGTTGTCATGGGCTTTATGTTTCAGTCATGTGTAACAACTGAAGAGGTGACCGTAAAAAAAGATGGAGCAATAACGTATGCCATGGATATGGATTTCTCGGAATTGCTACAAACAATGCCTAATGCGAACAGTATGTCAGGAGATGTAAAACAAGCGTTAGACTTAATTAATGGAGAAGAATTATCTGTAGGACAATTATTGGATATTAGCCTGTTAGAAAGCAAGAATCCAGAGCAAGCGAAAGACAGTATTCTCAAAGCTAATCCTGATTTACTCAAAAAAACAGAAAATTTAAGAGTGCGCGTGATGATGAATGATTCCATCGGAAATATTGGATTGAAAGTTATCGCTAAAAGTGCTTCGGATCTCAATACCTCTTTGGCGAATTTGGAAGAATTAAGAACGTTAGGTGAGGGAAATGGAAAGAAATTAGATGCACCTGAGTTTGTCAAGCAGTCGAAATACAATTGGAAGAAAAAAACATTACAACGCACGATTAGTGTTAAACCAGAAGATGCAGCAAAGAGTTTAGGAGAGATGGGACAGATGGCTGCGATGTTCACGTACAGAATTAAAGTGAGTTTCGAACAACCGATAAAATCAGTATCTTACCAAGATGCGATGATTTCACAAGATGGTAAATCGTTTGTCAAAGAATTTAAAATGTCAGATGTTATCGAAAATCCCAAGGTATTAGAGTATAAAGTAGAATTGAAATAAAAAAAAAGAGCTTGATTTTTCAAGCTCTTTTTTATGGATTTATGTCCTGTTCTAATAATTTATCGAAATCATCAATGAATTTTTTGAAGTATTCACAGTTTTGATGTAACTGCTTAAAATCAGAATGAAGGAAGATTTTACTATTATCTGATTCACTGTATTTCTTGTAATACGTTGTCAAAAGTTCTTTAGGTTCTTTAATTAGCATAGGGTCACCGTCAAAAGTAGCTTTTGTGTTGTAATAGGTATTAAAAGCATTGATATCGGCTAAAATTAAGGCCTCTATTTCCCATACATGAAGTAAAAAAAGAGTTTTCTTTACTTGAGTACACCCTTTGAAATCGTTATAATACGATTTTCTCTGCAATCTCTTTTCTCTGTATTCTTTAGTCATAAGACCGTCAAGATCTCTTGTAAAAACTACAATATCGGGTTTATGACTAATACATTCTATTCGCAGTGCTGTTTTAGCTCCTTTGTTTTCTAAAGATGCACCTGTGAATTTGTTCTTTAACAGCTCAACAAATTCTAAATCAATATATTTCTTCTTTAAAATATTTTCAATTGATTTAGTATCATTAGGAGCTTCTCCTACTAGTCCAATCTTCATGACTTAATCTTCTAAATCGGAATTAATCCAATAGTTACTCAGTTCTAGCTCATCCATATATAAACTAGCTTTTTCTTTCTTGACTTCATCCAATTTTTTTAATACGGTTTTGCCCTCTACTTTAGCTGCTATAAGGATAGAATCTAATTCGCTTTTTTCTAAAATATCTAGCGTTAATGGCGAATGAGTCGTAATAATGATTTGAATAAATTTACTTCTTTCTTTGATGTAGCTCATTAATTTTAGCAACTGATGCGGATGAATTCCTAATTCTGGTTCTTCAATCATGACTACTTGGAATTTCTTGTTCTCATTGTTTGTACCATTCAAATCAACAGTAAAAAGTTCTGATAGGATATAAAAAATTCGCCTTGTTCCATCGGATAGATCATCAAAGGTGTACCACTTTTTATCTATAAAAAATTCGAGATAGAAGTTCTTAATTGAGATGTTCTTCTCTTGATTGTCAATTTCAACTAAAAAGTTTTCATTTAATCTAATGTTTTCAATTGGAGAATAACTAAGTAAAACACTTTTCAAATCCTGAATGTAGTGTAAACGAGATAGTATAGTCTGTTTGTAGTCTGTTTTTACTTTCTCTATATACTTGTCTATAGATTCTTTGTTTTTTAATCGGTTATTGAAATATTCCCCATTAATTATATATTCATTGATTAATGAAAATAAGACTTTTTTAAAAAAGGAAGAATCTATTTGTTCAGAGTGATAAAGCTTGAAAAAATCATCAGAAAAATCACCATTTATGATAAGATCAATATTTAGAGGTGTTTCAATGATAGGGTAATTTTTAGGAATACCATGTCTGATTAATTTAGAATATAATTGTATGTTGTGGTTTTCTAAAAATTCCGAGAGTTTATGAGCTTCATCAATGTGGTTTATTTTAATATCGGACTTTAACTCATTTGAATTTAGAGCTATGTGACCTTTAAAACTCGAATTAGTCTTCAGTTTAAAGTTTTCTGTAAAATTTAAAACAGTTTTTTTTGAGAAGGAAAAATTAAAGATATTCTCATTGCTCTTTAATACATAAGATGAATTAAAATTGTTGTATTTCTCAAATTTAAAATTCAAGGAATCGTTTAAATAGTTAAGGAAATTTGTTTTACCTGCAGCATTTTTTCCAATAATTATATTTAAAGAAGGAGTGAATTCGATAGAAACATCATCGATCGATTTATATCCGGATAATTGTGTACTACTAATGTAAGAGGTGTTCATAATTTTTACTATAAAGTATTAGGTAAAAGTAACTATTTCTATTTAGTAAATAGCAATAAAAATACGTTAAAACAAAACAATTGGTTTAATCTAAAATGAGTGTTGGTATTGTTATTTATACGTTTAAATAGGGCGTGTTTTGTTTAAAGTTAAGCTAATTTTAAATACATCGAACACTGAAGTTCTAAATTACATCGTGTAAGTTTTTTTTCTTATAGGAATCAAAAAGAAAAAACCCACTAATTCAAGTGGGTTTGTATATTTATTGGAATAAAAATAGAAGAAGTTCTCTTATAATTTATTCATGTTTCCAGCTAAAGCTTCGATGAATTTACCAATAGGTCCTTTTACCATCATCGCCATCATGGGGTTGAAGTTTCCTTCAAAGTGAAGTTGGATTTCCGTATTGTTTGCGTCAACTTCAGTGATGTCTCCAGTTAGGGTAAACGGTAGTTTATCACTAGCTGCTCCTAAAACAATTTTAGTGTGAGGGGTTGCCTCTTTTTTCTTTAATTTGATTTCGGGCATTCCCTTTAAAGCGAAAATGAATGAATCATCTCCTGTAACTTCAAATTTTGCTATAGACTCCGGCATTAACTTTTCGAAGTTTTTTACGTCTGATAATGCGTTAAATATATATTCAGCGGATTGAGCTACTTTTACTTTTGGACTTTCTAATTGCATATGCTTATTTCTTTAATTATTGATTCCATTGTGATGGATTAACTCTCCATTCTTGTAGTGTTTCTAAATCAGATGCAGAAATGTAATTTTGTTTCACTGCATTCTCCAATAGCGAAGAATAATTGCTCAAGGTAGTTAATTCAACCCCAGCTTGGGTGAAGTTGTCTTTAGAAACTTGAAATTCATAGGTAAAAATAGCAGCCATTCCCAAAATTTCAGCACCATTTTCTTTAAGTGCTTCTACTGCTTGTAAGCTACTTTTCCCTGTACTGATCAAATCTTCAATTACAACTACTTTTTTTCCTGCTTCTAATTGACCTTCAATTTGATTTTGTCTTCCGTGTTTTTTAGGTTCAGGACGAACGTAAACGAAAGGCAATTGCAAAGCCTCAGCTACTAATAATCCAATTCCGATAGCACCAGTTGCTACACCAGCGATTACATCTGGTTTGCCATATTTCTCCACAATGTGTTTCGCAAACTCTTCTTTTAAGTATTTTCTTATCTCTGGATAAGATAAGGTTATACGGTTATCACAATAAATAGGTGATTTCCATCCAGAAGCCCATGTAAAAGGATTTTTTGGATTTAATTTAATTGCGTTAATTTGCAGAAGTAATTCGGCCGTTTGTTGAGCTGTTTCTTTAGTAAAAATCATAATACAAATGTATAAAGTTTTTGTAAACGATAAACCGTTGTTTCTCACTGATAAAATTGAGAAAGAAACCGATTTTCAGTTATTCTTGTTAGACAGTGTTGATATTGACAAAATTATCATTAAATATTTTCAAAATAAAATTGATAAGGCTTTTTTATATCATCCTGATGAAAAAGCGATGATGAAAAAGTTAAAAGAGAAAATTCCCGTTCAAAAAGCAGGGGGTGGAGTGGTTTATAATGAAGAAGGAAAAGTTCTTTTTATCAAGAGAAATGGCAAATGGGATTTGCCTAAGGGCGGTATTGAGAAACATGAGGAAATAGAAGAGACAGCAGTTCGCGAAGTAGAGGAAGAAACAGGAGTACGTCAACTGAAGGTAATTAAAAAGCTACCAAAGACCTACCATATATTTAAGCGCAACGGCAAGTATCGATTAAAAATAACCAGTTGGTTTGAGATGACTACGGCGTATCAAGGAGAGTTAAGTGGTCAAGCAGAAGAGGGAATAGAAGAGGTGGTATGGTTTGATAAGGCGCAAATTAAGGAAGCAATGGCTAACTCGTATGAAAATATAAAACTTTTAGTAGAAGAAGCAGGTTTGCTTAGTGAATAAAAAAGTCGCCGTAGTGGCGACTTTTTGTTTTTTATATTCGTACAGGTTCTGGAACGAGTTTGGTATAATCTCCATTGTTTCGAATGACATCGCGTACAATACTTGAACTAATAAAAGAAGTACTAGCAGCTGTAAGTAAGAAGACCGTTTCTATTTTAGTCAAGAAGCGGTTGGTATGGGCGATGGCTTTTTCAAATTCGAAATCCGCTGGGTTTCGCAATCCTCTTAAAATAAATTGCGCCTCTTTTTGGTGACAAAAGTCAGTGGTTAACCCTTGGTACGTTTCTACTTTTACTTTGGGTTCATTCGCAAAGGTCTTTTCAATAAAAACTTTGCGTTCTTCTAAACTGAACATGTATTTTTTGTCAGCATTTACACCAATGGCAATAATGATTTCATCAAAAAGAGGCAGGGCTCTTTGGATAATGTCGTAATGCCCATTCGTAATTGGATCAAACGATCCAGGGAAAACAGCTCTTCTCATACTTTAGGAGTCTTTATTTCTGCAAAGCTAATGTAATTGCATTGCCAAACAAATCGGATAATGGAATTTTAGCTTCGGCAGCTTGTTGGGGTAAAATACTTTCTCTTGTTAATCCTGGAACAGTATTCATCTCCAATAAAAAGGGCGTATCACCTACGATGATAAATTCGCTTCTCGAAAATCCATCCATCTTTAAAATGCGGTAGATTTTTATTGCAATATCTTCTATCTTGGCTTTAATGATATCGTCTATGCGCGCTGGAGTGATCTCTTGAGATTTGCCTAAATATTTCGCTTCATAATCAAAAAAGTCGTTTTCGCTTACGATTTCTGTAATAGGCAGTACGATAACTTCTCCTTTGTAATTGATGACTCCAACAGAAACTTCAGTTCCCTTTAAGAAACTTTCGATTAAGATTTCATTGTCTTCTTTATAAGCGACTTCAATCGCTTGTAAAAGTTCTTCTGTGGTATGGGCTTTAGAAATTCCAAAGCTCGAACCTGAGCGATTTGGTTTGACAAAACAAGGCAACCCTACGCGTTGAATGATTTCTTCTGGGTTGATCTCGTCCCCTTGGTTTAAATAGTAAGAAATAGCCGTTTGAATACCATAAGGTTTTAACACAGATAACATATCTCTTTTATTCATCGTTAAAGCAGCCTGATAGGAATTACACGAGGTATGAGGCATTTGAATCAATTCAAAGTAAGCCTGTAACAACCCATCCTCTCCTGGTGTTCCGTGAATGGCATTGAACACCACATCAAAAGAAAGGGTGTGTCCTTTATACGGAACAGAAAAGTCGTTCTTGTCAACGGGGAACTCCTCGTTGTTCTCATCGACATAAACCCATTTATCGCGAAAAATATGGATTTTATAAGGCGTGTATAGCGCGCGGTCTAAGGTGTCAACTACAACTTGACCGCTTTTGAGTGAAATTTCAAATTCACTCGAATAGCCTCCCATAATTACTGCTACGTGCTTCATATACCAAGGATGTTTGAAGTTAAATTGATAAAAGAATTGGATTAAATTGTTTAAAACAAATTTATAACAAAACACAGAAACAAAAAATCTTTTCGATTTTATATCTTTGTCAAAAATAGATCCCTATGAAATTAGTTCAATTTTTGAAAAGTAAGAGCTTTTTAATTTCTTTGGCAGTGGCCATCTTAATCTCTATTATGGGCGTATTAGGCCTATTGAAATGGTTGAAAATAACAACAAATCACGAACAGCGTATTGAAGTTCCCAATGTTATAAAACTCGATTCCTTTCAAGCCGAACAAGCACTACAGCAAAAAGAATTGCGCATGGTGGTATTGGATACGTTAGATTACAATAAGAATTATCCTCCATTAACGGTATTGGAACAAGATCCTACGGCTGGCTCAAGTGTAAAAGAAAACAGAAAGATATATGTTAAGATCAATGCTTCAGGGTATGGTAAAGTAATTTTACCGGAATTAGAACAATTGACGTATAGACAAGCTAGTTCGACCATTGCTTCAATGGGATTGAAGGAAGGAACAAAATCATATGCTACTTTCATAGGAAAAGATGTTGTTTTGGGTATTTACCAAAATGGAAAAAAATTAAAAAAAGGAGATTTAGTTGTGAAAAACTCTAAGATTGATTTTGTCTTAGGTGATGGAAAGGCTGGATTATCAGCAGAAGAATTGGATGTTGCTCCAGCTATTGATTAAGATAACATAAGTTATGCAAGAAAACGTAAATGAAGGGTTCGACGATTTAGAAGAGGAGTTGTATGAACACTTTCGATTTGAAGCGGGTAAAGGACAAGCGCCTTTACGCGTAGATAAATTTTTGATGAATTTGGTGGAAAATGCTACGCGCAATAAAATTCAACAAGCGGCATCTAATGGGAATATTTTTGTGAATGATGTTCCTGTAAAGTCCAATCACAAGGTGAAGGCTTTAGATGTGGTTCGCGTGTTAATGAAGCAACCTCCATTTGAGCATATCATCATTCCTGAAAATATACCTTTAAACATTGTTTATGAAGACGAAGCTTTATTGATCGTGAATAAGGAACCTGGATTGGTTGTACACCCAGGACATGGTAATTATACCGGAACGCTAGTCAACGCTTTGGCGTATCACTTTGATAATTTACCGCTGAATAGCAGTGAACGCCCTGGATTGGTACATCGAATCGATAAAGATACCAGTGGGTTGTTGGTTGTAGCTAAAACAGAATGGGCTATGACAGAGCTTCAACGTCAATTTGCTGAAAAAACAACAGAACGCGAGTATGTGGCTTTGGTATGGGGGAATGTTGTAGAGGATCAAGGAACAATAGAGAGCTATATTGGAAGACACGTGAAGGATCGCATGCAAATGGCTGCTTTTGACGAGGAAGAAAAAGGCAAATGGGCCGTTACACATTACAAGGTTTTAGAGCGCTTTGGCTATGTTACCCTCGTTTCTTGTCGATTAGAGACAGGACGCACCCACCAAATTAGGGTACATATGAAACACATCGGACATACGTTGTTTAACGATGAACGCTACGGTGGAAATCTAATCCTAAAAGGAACAACCTTTACCAAGTATAAACAGTTTGTAGAAAATTGTTTTCAACTTTTACCAAGACAAGCATTACACGCTAAAACATTGGGCTTTGAACACCCTGTAACCAAGGAATATGTTCGATTTGATTCGGAGGTTCCACAAGATATGGTGGCTTGTATTGAAAAATGGAGAAACTACGCTCAAAACTCTGCTCTTGAGCTTGAATAAGAAATAAGGCTTCCCCTCTTTAAGGGAAGCCTATGTTATATAAATAATCGTTATTTTTGTTTTTTCTTCCGTCTTTTATCTACATACTCTAACAGTAAAAATCCAGTATAAAGACCTATCGAAAAGAAGATAAAGTTTTTTAGAAAGGCTTTAGAGAGTTCATAATTATTTACATAGCAAATTAAGAATGCGTACAAAACACCTCCTGGTATAACAATACGTAATCGCTTAAATAAAGTAGACATTGTTTATTTTCTTATATAGATTAAATAAAGGTAAATCTTTTTCAAGTGTGATATGCTTTTGTAACAAATTTGTTTTGCAATCAATATAAGCTTTAGCGAATGCTGATCCAAATCCCCAAAAGACCTCTGTTTTCTAAAAGAGAAAAATAGCTAATGTCGTTTTTTGTTAATTCTCTATTTATGAGCGTTTCTTTATCTAAGTGTTTACTAAAATTGTCAATTAAAGAGGTAGTTAATTTGCCATAATCTTCGTATGTTACTTGAAGTTTTTTTGTTCGCTTACTTCCTTTTTTTAATTATAGCTTTCTATTGATTTATCATTTGTATGACAAGAAAGTAATAAGGTAGCACATAAAAAAATAAAGGTTTTCTTCGTTTTATTTGTTTTTGAGTTTTAAAAATAATTTCAAATATAGTTTTTTCAATAATTTAGGCTGTTAGTCGTTTTTTTACTAAAAAGTAAAAACAATCTGGAACAGAGGCTTTTTGATTCATAATTTTGATTCACTTTTATTGAGAATTAGTTTCTGTTATTGTTTAAAGACTCATTTCAATCACACCTCGTTATCTCTCCTCTTTTTTTTCGACTAGAGAATTTTTTGTACACAGAAAATGAATGTATACTAAAGGTTTTTCATTAAAAAATAGGTATTTTTGAAGTTTGCTAGTCAATTGTGAGTAAGGGTTAACAAGTATACTCCAATTGAATGAGCTATGTTGAGGTAATCCATGGAAAGTAAGTTTAAAAAACACATCGAATTAAATTTCGCTGAATTAACAATGCATCCCCTTTTACTAGCAGTTAGTGGAGGTATAGATAGTCTTGTGTTATTGCAATTATGCCATCGTTTAGGCTTGGATGTTGCGGTTGCACATTGTAATTTTCATTTGAGGGGAATGGATAGTGTATTGGATCAGCAATTTGTTGAACAGGTTTGTCAACAGATAAACGTACCTTGTTTTGTACGTGAATTTGACACTCATCACTATGCAACAACGCATAAAGTATCTATTCAAGTTGCTGCGCGTGAATTGCGCTATCAGTGGTTTGAAGAGCTAATCAAACAAGGGAAGCGTAAATTTTTACTGACTGCACATCACTTGGATGATTCGATGGAGACGTTTTTTATTAATTTTTCTAGGGGAACTGGAATTGAAGGATTGCTAGGAATACCAGAAAAAACAGACTATATTCGGCGGCCATTGTTAGTATTTACACGTGAGGAAATTGAACAATATGCAGAAGCTAATCAATTGATTTGGCGTGAAGATTATACCAATGCACAAACAAAATATTTGCGAAATAAGATAAGAAAAAATATCTTGCCTGTTTTTAAAGAAATTAATCAACAACTGGATCAATCTTTTCAACAGACCGTTGCGCATTTAAAAGAAGCACATCAAATGAGTGAAGATGCTAGTGAGATGATGTTTGAGAAAATTGTGATTAGACAAGGAGACGACTTGTTGTTTCCCTTAAAAGAATTAAGCGAATTGTCTTTGCCTAAAGCGTATTTGTATAAGTGGTTAGAACCTTATGGTTTTAAAGCATGGAATGATATTGCTGATTTAGTCAAGGCTGAAAACGGAAAGAGAATCCTAGCGGAACACTATTGCTTGATCAAAGATAGAGCGCATTTATTATTGAGATTAAAGAGCAAGATTGTTGAAGACACAGGAGATTCTTATTATTTACAAGAGAACCAAACAATTAACCAACCCATACACCTAACAACTAAAACTTATGAAAGAACTAAAATTGAATTGACATCGGATGCTTTGTGTGCGTATCTCGATCGAGATAAGTTGCAGTTTCCGTTGCTTATTCGCAAACCTAAAAAAGGAGATTATTTTGTGCCCTTTGGAATGAAGGGAACAAAGCGAATTTCTAAATATGTAAAAGATGAGAAAATGACCCAATTGCAGAAGGAAAATCTGTGGTTATTATGCTCAGGAGATACCATTGTATGGATTATTGGAAGTCGAATGGATGAACGATTTAAGGTAAGAAATACAACTACTAATGTTTTAAAAATTAAATTAACCGTATGAAAAAATTAGCTTATTTGCTATTTTTCTTTGTGTCTATTTTTAGTGTTCAAGCGCAGATGATGGAAAATCCTGCGAAATGGACCACGAAAATTGAGAAGAAATCCGATACTGAATATACCATTACATGGAATGGTATTATCGAAGATGGTTGGCATATGTATTCCCAGTATACTGCTGATGGAGGACCACTGCCAACGGAATTTATATACAACAATATTGAAGGAAATTACGAACTGATTGGCGATGCGAAAGAAAGCGAAACCAAAACCGTTTATAACGATATCTTTGAAGTGGATGAAACCTATTTCGTAGGACCCGTTCAACTGGTACAAGATATTAAATTAACGAACGTAGATACGCCGAATATCCAAGTTGAACTAGGGTATCAAGTGTGTTTAGATGTTTGTATTAGCCAGAGTAATCTTTTTGTATACGATTTAAAAACCTTGCAAGTAGTAGAAGTGGATAACTTCGAAGCGTATGAAGCCAAGGCTACTACAGCAAAAGAAGAAACCGCTTCAACAACGGACACAGCTACAGCTCCTAAAACGGAAGAAAAAAGAGGGTTATTTACAATCTTTATCCTCGCGTTTTTCTCTGGATTTGCTGCTTTGTTAACTCCTTGTGTGTTTCCAATGATTCCCATGACAGTGAGTTTCTTTACGAAGCAGAGTAAAACAAGAGCAAAGGGAATTAAGAATGCTATTATTTACGGCTTGTCTATTATCTTGATATACGTTGTTTTAGGAACGATTGTCACAGCTATTTTTGGAGCTGATTCACTGAATGCCTTATCTACAAACGTCTATTTCAATGTGATTTTCTTCCTCTTACTCGTTGTGTTTGCAACGTCTTTCTTGGGGGCATTTGAAATTATGTTACCCAATTCATGGGCGAATAAAGTAGACTCACAAGCGGATAGAGGAGGTATAATTGGAATTTTATTCATGGCTTTAGCCTTAGCTATTGTTTCTTTCTCTTGTACAGGACCTATTGTTGGAACTTTATTAGTGGAAGCAGCATCTAAAGGAGGAATTGCACCGATCGTTGGAATGCTTGGGTTCTCTTTGGCTTTAGCACTTCCATTTATGTTATTTGCGATGTTCCCAGGATGGTTAAACTCTATCCCGCGTTCTGGTGGATGGTTAAATACCGTAAAAGTATCTTTAGGGTTCTTAGAATTAGCACTAGCCTTTAAATTCTTGTCTAATGCGGATCTAGTCTTGCAAGCACATTGGCTAGAACGAGAAGTGTTTTTAGCGATTTGGATTACCATCTTTGGGGCTTGGGCCTTGTATCTATTTGGTAAGATTCGATTGCCGCATGATAGTCCAATGGATAGTATCTCTGTAGGACGTTTATTTATGGCGTTGTTTGTTACGACGTTTACTATTTATTTGGTTCCTGGTTTATGGGGTGCGCCATTGAAAATTATTTCTGGTTTCCCTCCTCCAATGACGTATGCTGAAAGTCCATATGGCGTTGGTGGTAAAGGTGGTGGCGGTGGATCTGCAACAGCAGAAGTATTGCCAGATGGAGCTAAATATGGAGCACATGATATTGTCGCTTTTACAGATTATGAACAAGGAATGGCTTATGCTAAATCAGTGAATAAACCCGTTTTGCTTGATTTTACAGGGTTTGCTTGTGTAAATTGTCGTAAAATGGAAGACTACGTTTGGTCAGATCCCGCAATTTTAGCGCTGCTGAAGAATGAGGTTGTCTTAATCTCTCTTTATGTAGATGATAAAAAAGAATTGCCTGAAAGTGAACAGTATATTTCTGAAACAACAGGGAAGAAAATTAAAACGATTGGAAATAAATGGAGTGATTTCCAAATGAAACACTACCATGCCAATGCACAACCTTACTATATTGTGTTAGATGGTGAAGGACAGCGTTTGTCTGAACCAGTTGGGTATACCCCAGATGTAGAAGAATATAAAACCTGGTTAGAAGGCGGTATTCAAAAAGGAAAATAAATTTTTAATATAAAAAAGCGATCGAAATTCGGTCGCTTTTTTTTGTTTATTTTAAGACTAAATCAGGGGATAAATTAATAAATTGTAAGCTTTAAATTTAAAATAACATTGACCATTAAATACAGATAAACATGATAAAAAAGTTTGTTGTTACCAGCTTAGCTGTGTTTGCATTATCAACAGCGCAAGCACAGGTACAAACACCTCCTACAAGTACGAAATCAGAAATTCACCAAGTCGTAGGTCTGACAGATGTGAGTATTGATTATTCAAGACCTAATATGCGCGGGCGTTTAGTTTTTGGTGATCTAGTTCCCTATGGACGCTTGTGGCGTACTGGAGCAAATATGAACACCGTTGTAACTTTTGGAAATGACGTTGAAATTGATGGTAAAGTGCTGAAAAAAGGGTCTTATGCGATTTATACCATTCCAAAAGTAGAGGAGTGGGAAGTGATTTTTTATAAAGACACCAACAGTTGGGGGTTACCAGAAAAATGGGAAGAATCAAAAATAGCCTTGTCAACAAAAGTAAAAGTGCAAAATTTAGATCGCAAGTTTGAAACTTTTACCATGGCAATTAATAACGTGAATATTGATTATGCAGATTTGGAAATCATGTGGGAACGCACATTAGTTCCTGTGCGTTTTAAAGTGCCTACGGACAATTTAGCGATGGAAAGCATTACTGAGACGTTTGATGGGCCTAAAATCGTTGATTTCTATGCGGCAGCGGAGTATTTCTATTTAACAGGGAAAGATTTGACTAAGGCGCTGTCTTGGATTAATAAAGCTATTGAAAAATCAGCAGATAAAGTTCCGTACTATTTTGTACGCCTGAAGTCGCAAATTCAAGCTAAAGCAGGGGATAAGATTGGAGCAGTAGAAACGGCTAAAGTGGCGTTGGATTTGGCTGAAAAAGCAAATAACCTCGACTATGTAAAAATGAATAAAGACGCAATCAAAGAATGGTCTAAAGCAATTTAATGCTGATTGAATGATATTTACTCCCCTAGAGAGGCAAATGGAACTTTGCTTGTTATAGGTAGATGAACAACGAAGAATGAACCACAGTTTGCCTATTGAGAAAATAGGGGCAACCTAGTAAAAAAACAAAACACAAAAAATAGTATCTTTGTATCTTAACAACACAATCTAAATGATGCTTACAGAATTAAATGCGATTTCGCCTATTGACGGGCGTTATAGAAGTAAAACCCAATCATTAGCTCAATATTTCTCTGAAGAGGCTCTAATTAAGTATAGAGTCTTGGTTGAGGTTGAATATTTTATTGCGCTATGTGAATATAACCTTCCTCAATTGAGCGGTATTTCACCTACTTTGTTTCCAGAATTACGAAAATTATACAAAGATTTTACGGCGGAAGATGCGCTTTGGATTAAAGAAAAAGAAAAAGTAACCAACCACGATGTAAAGGCGGTTGAGTATTTCATCAAGGATGCTTTTGATCGTTTAGGGTTAGAACAGTACAAAGAGTTTATTCACTTTGGGCTTACTTCTCAAGATATTAATAATACCTCAATTCCCTTATTGACCAAAGAAGCCTTTCACGAGGTGTATATGCCTTTGTTTGTTTCTGTTGTGAATAAGTTAAAGGAATTGAGCAAGGAATGGGCCGATGTGCCTATGTTAGCTCGAACACATGGACAACCTGCATCGCCAACGCGTTTAGGAAAAGAAATGAACGTGTTTGTTCAGCGTTTGGAAGAACAATTGCGCTTATTAAACAATGTTCCTTTTGCTGCTAAGTTTGGTGGAGCAACAGGTAATTTTAATGCACACCATGTAGCGTATCCTACGTATGATTGGAAACAATTTGGAGAGGATTTTGTTGAATTGAGTCTGGGTTTAAAGTATTCTTTTCCGACGACACAAATTGAACACTATGATCATTTTGCTGCTTTCTTCGATGCTTTAAAGCGAATTAATACAATTTTGATCGATTTAGATCGAGATATTTGGACGTATGTGTCTATGGATTACTTCAAGCAAAAGATCAAAGCAGGGGAAATAGGTTCTTCCGCTATGCCACACAAAGTGAATCCAATCGATTTTGAAAATTCTGAAGGGAATTTAGGGATAGCCAATGCTATTTTTGAGCATTTAGCTGCTAAACTACCGCTGTCTAGATTGCAACGCGACTTAACAGATAGCACGGTATTGAGAAATATCGGTGTACCTATGGGACATACTCTCATTGCTTTTGAATCGACATTGAAAGGATTGAATAAGTTGCTTTTAAATGCGGATAAATTTGCTGAAGATTTAGATAAGAATTGGGCTGTAGTAGCGGAAGCAATTCAAACCATCTTGAGAAGAGAAGGATATCCAAATCCTTATGAAGCCTTGAAAGATTTAACCCGCACCAATACTGTAATCAATAGAGATTCGATTCACAACTTTATTGATACCTTAGCAGTTAACGATGCTATTAAAGCTGAATTAAAACAAATTACCCCAAGTAATTATTTGGGTGTTTAGCATAAAAAAAGGACTGATTTAGTCCTTTTTTTAGTAGTAAAATTAAAAAAGGCTGTCATTTATAGACAGCCTTTTTATATGGAATGAGCTAAGATTTAGATAGCGTCAATAATTGCATTTAATGTAGCACTTGGGCGCATTGCTTTTGAAGTAGCTGTTGCGTCTGTTTGGTAATAACCACCGATTTGCTGTGCTTTACCTTGCGCGCTAATTAACTCTTCGTTAATTTTTGCTTCACTTTCCGTCATTGCTTTAGCAATTGGAGCGAACTTAGCTTTTAAGTCTGCATCTTTGGATTGAGCAGCTAAAGCTTCCGCCCAGTACATCGCTAAATAGAAGTGTGATCCACGGTTGTCGATAGAGCCTACTCTACGCGCTGGTGACTTATCGTTGTCTAAGAATTTTGCTGTAGCTTCGTCTAGTGTTTCTGCTAATACTAAAGCTTTAGCATTGTTTTGTGTTTGACTCAAATGCTCGAAAGAAGCACCTAAAGCCAAGAATTCTCCGAGTGAATCCCAACGTAAATATCCTTCTTCGATGAATTGTTCAATGTGTTTTGGAGCAGATCCACCAGCACCTGTTTCAAATAAACCTCCTCCGTTCATTAAAGGAACAATAGAAAGCATTTTTGCAGATGTACCTACTTCTAAGATAGGGAACAAGTCTGTTAAGTAATCACGCAATACGTTACCTGTAACAGAGATTGTATCTAATCCTTGGCGGATGCGTTCAACCGTAACTTTCGTTGCTTCGATTGGACTTAAAATACGGATATCTAAACCTGTTGTATCGTATTGTTTTAAGTATTCGTTTACTTTGTTGATTAACTCTCTATCGTGTGCTCTGTTTTCATCTAACCAGAAAATAGCAGGTGTCTCAGATAAACGAGCACGGTTAACAGCTAGTTTAACCCAATCTTGGATGGGAGCATCTTTTGTTTGACACATTCTGAAGATATCTCCAGCTTCAACAGCTTGTTCAAAGAAAACAGTATTGTTTTCGTCAGAAACGCGGATTGTTCCTTTTGCGTCTGCTTGGAATGTTTTATCGTGAGAACCGTATTCTTCAGCTTTTTGTGCCATTAAACCAACGTTTGGTACAGATCCCATTGTCGTTGGGTTATACGCACCATTTACTTTACAGTCTTCGATTACCGTTTCGTATACCCCTGCATAGCAACGGTCTGGAATGATTGCTAAAGTATCTTGTTGTTTTCCTTCTTTATTCCACATTTGTCCTGAGGTACGAATCATTGCAGGCATAGAAGCATCTACAATTACGTCAGAAGGAACGTGTAAGTTTGTGATTCCCTTGTCTGAGTTTACCATTGCAATCGCTGGTCCTTGCGCAATTGCTGTATCAATCGCTGTTTTGATTTCTGCCTCTAATGCATGTCCTGCAATCTTAGCATATAAATCACCTAAACCATTGTTCGGGCTAATTCCTAATTCAGTAAATACAGCAGCGTATTTTGTGTAAATATCCGCAAAGTATCCTTCTACAACAGCACCGAAAATAATAGGGTCAGAAACCTTCATCATCGTCGCTTTTAAGTGCGTAGAGAAAAGAATGTTTTTCGCTTTTGCTTCTTCTTTACATTCAGAAACAAACGCTTTTAATTTATTTAGATTTAAGACTGTTGAGTCGATCACATCTCCTTGTAGAAGTGAAGCGTAGTCTTTCAATACTTTAGTTGATCCGTCAGCAGCGATGAATTCGATTTTGAATTTACCGTCTTTAGCAACGGTTACTGACTTTTCAGAACCGTAAAAATCACCTTCACTCATTGAAGCTACTCTTGTTTGAGAATCTTTCGCCCAAGCGCCCATGCTATGTGGGTGTTTTTTAGCGTAATTCTTAACTGCTTTAGGAGCACGACGGTCTGAGTTACCTTCACGTAATACTGGGTTTACAGCAGATCCTAAGATTTTAGCGTATTTCGCTTTGATTTGTTTTTCTTCTTCATTTTTAGGTTCTGCAGGGTAATTTGGAACAGCAAATCCATGAGATTGAAGTTCTTTAATAGCTGCATTCAACTGTGGAATAGAAGCAGAAATATTGGGTAATTTAATAATGTTAGCATCTGGGCTTTTTGCCAATTCACCTAATTCAGCTAAAGCATCTCCAATTTTTTGTTCGTCTTTTAAAAATTCTGGAAAATTAGCTAAAATACGTCCAGCTAGAGAAATGTCTCTTGTTTCTACCTCAATATCCGCTGTTTTTGCAAAAGCCTGAACAATCGGTAAGAAAGAATACGTAGCTAACATTGGAGCTTCGTCTGTAAACGTGTAAAGGATTTTAGAATTCTTTGTCATTTTTGTTAGATTTAAATGATAACAATATAATTGTTTGTATGTGTTGAGTCTAAAACATTGAAATTATAAAGCAAATATAAGCATAAGCATTGTAAAAAACGCGTGAATTCAGTGATATAACAGTAGAATTGTTAAGTTTATAATATGTATAAGTAATATTGCTTTATTGTTATTTTTGCTTGTATAAAAAAGTAATATTAGTAAAAAAGGCTGACATAGTACAATGTCAGCCTCTTTGCTTTTATCCTGTTATTTTAGGTTCAATAGTTTTTTCCACCAAGGACGATTATCTTGTTGAACATCGTGTCCATAACCGTATCCGTATCCGTATCCGTATCCATACCCACCATATCCTTTCATTGTCATGGTGTCGTTTAGGATAATAGACATATTCTTCAGCTTGCCTTCACGGTGTAAATCTGTTGGAAGTTTCAACATGCGTTTATCTAAGTAATTTGCTCTTGTTACATAAATGAACGTGTCAGAGAACTTGCTGATTAGTAAAGTATCTGTTACCAAACTTACTGGAGCTGTATCTACAATGATATAGTCATATTCCTTTTTCAGCTTCGTAAACATCGCTTCAATGGCATCTCCCATCAATAACTCTGCTGGGTTTGGCGGAATTGTTCCCGCTGGCAATGCAAAGAGATTCTCATATCCATCAATTTTTACGATGAATTGATCGATATCGATATTCCTTCTCAACAGGTAATCCGAAACACCTTTAGAAGGTAAAGTTAGGTAATCATCCAATCGTGGATTACGCAAGTCCATACCGATTAAAAGCGTACGCTTACCAGAAAGCGCAATCGTCGCTGCTAAATTTACGGATGTAAAGGTCTTTCCTTCTTTCGGGAATGTGGAAGTTAAGAAAATGGTTTTAGCCATTCCTTCCTTGACATTTCCAAGCATGAATTCCAAGTTGGTACGTATGATACGCAAGGCCTCTGCAGAGCTTGAACGACTTGCTAGGTCAATGATGTTTTCATTGTCATCCGAATGAGGGATATCTCCTAAGAAAGGTACATTCGTATTGTTTTCAATATCTAATCTATTCTTAACTTTTGTATCTAGTAACAAACGCAAGTAAATGAAAGTAAAAGGAATTAAACCACCTAAAATTAAAGCTGCCAATAAGACAATCATCTTTTTAGGAGAGACTGGTTTGTCTGAGCTCTTCGCTGTGTCAATTACTTTTGCGTTAAGATCCGTTGCTGCTAATGTAATTGCAGTTTCTTCTCTCTTTTGGAATAAGTATAAGTAGATCGCTTCTTTTACTTTTTGTTGTCTATCAATGATTCTAAACTCGCGTTCTTGTCTAGGAACTTGAGATAGTTTAGCGCGCAATTCGTGTTCTTTTCCTTCTAGTTCTTTTTTGGTGATTTTTAAAGAACTTTCTAAGCGCATTAAACTAGCCGTAACAGATGCGCGCATAGCCGAAATTTGATCGTCATACTTAACCACAGTAGGGTTCAGATCTGTTGAACTCGTACTAATTCTATTGCGATCAAGAACCAATAAATTGTATTGGTTAATTTGAGCACTTATATTGGGATTTGACGAAACTAAATTCGGTAAAAGCTCATTTTGTTTGCTGGTTTTTAGAAATTCAATTAAAGAAGAAACCACTTTTAGTTCTGTTTCATTCTCTATGATTTGTTTGTCATAAACATTAGCATCTTGCAAGAATAAACCTAGCTCAGTAGGGATATCTGTGATACTATTTCTTGATTTATAACCTTCAACTGATTTTTCAACATCACTTAATTCATTTGTGATCAGCTTTAAGCGGCTATCGATGAATTCAGATGTCTTTTCTGAGATATAGCGTTTATCTGCAATAGCAGCATCGTTGTATAGCGTAATTAAATTGTCTAAATAATCAACTGCTTTTGCTGGTGTTGGACTAAGAAGGGAAAGATCTAAAATACTTGAAAATTTATCCGTAGGAGTAATTTGTACGTTTTTTACAAAGTAGTCTGTAACTTCCTCTACTGGTTTGATTTCAATAATAATGTTCTTAATTTCTTCACTTTCTTCTGGATCTTCTTTCTCAATATCCAATTTTTTTAATGTTGGCGTTTGTTTTGGTTGGTTTTTTGTAACCACCAATTTCCCTAACACTGTTTCGATTGTTGTATTATACTCGAATGTTCCTAAGTTAACTTTGTCTTTATCTAAAAGCGTAAAAGACGTTTCCGTAATGTCTTTCGCATAGAAGGTGTACGTAATATTGTCAAAATCAAAAACGCGTTCGATAAAGTTGAAGTCTATCGGGCTATTGTTGTAAAGTTCACTGTTGATTAAGCGTCCTTCATTGATATAGGTGATGTTTAACTGTAGACGACGTACTGTTCGTTCAGCTAGGGTACGAGAAGATAAAATTTGAGTTTCATTTTCAACGTTACTTTTTCCTCCAGAAAGCATTCCTAAATCGGCAAAAGCAGAAAGTTCAGTAGAAATACCACCACCTCTTTTTTCATCTTTTACAACAATAGTAGTATTAACCTTATAGGTTTTTTCTGTATAACGAAGGTAGATAAAAGCAAGAATAAGCGTAAGAAAAACACTTACAACAAACCATCTCCAGTGTATAAGATATTTTTCTAATTCCTCCCGAATATTGATATTCGTGTTTTCGTTATTTTCGAATTTTCCTTCCATTTCTATTATTTAGCTGCTAATGCGATTATAGTTACTAATAGGGATAAAGCTGAGATACCTAAACTCAAGTTTGGACCAACTACAGAAGAGTTAACCTTTGTTTTGTTAGGTTCTACATATACAATATCATTTTGATTTAAATAGTAGTAAGGGGAAGTCATGAAATCAGCTTTTGTCATGTCGACGCGATATGGAATGCGTTTGCCTTCTACTTCGCGAATTACTAAGATATTGTCTCTTTTGCCGTAAACAGTTAAATCTCCCGAAAGAGCGATAGCGTCAGATAGCGTTAGGCGTTCGCTTACTATCGTGTGAATTCCAGGACGATTCACTTCTCCCTGTACTGTAATTTTGAAATTCATGATTCTCATGTTTACAATAGGGCGAATAATGTATTTGCTGATTTCTGTTGTTAAATAATCAATAGCTTGTTTCTTCGTTAATCCACTAACTTTTATTGTACCAAGAACGGGAAATTCAATATTTCCTTTATTGTCCACTAAGTAAAGTTGCTGTTGAGCAGATCCTGCCCCCGCTTGGTTGTTCAAATTAGTCACCATGGTGTTGATTAAGTTGAAGGGTTCTGCAGCCTCTCTGTCTTGAGCGGAAACAATGATCATTAGTAAATCATCGGGTTGTAAATACGTCTCAAATTGTTTTACAGCATTGTCGTTAGCTAAAACATCCTCTACATTTTGGTAGTAAACTACCGATTCTCTTGAGGCACAAGAAGAGAAAAAAACAGTAGTAGCTACCAAGAGCACCACAAAAAAGCTTCTTAATTTCATTGTTAATTTTTTTTCAAAAATAGAACTTTGTTGAGTCGAATAAAAGTAAAAGTAGCAATATTTTACAAATTAAAGTAAAAGAGTGCTGAAAACGGTTTTTGTACAATTAATCTAGTCAAACTCTAATTTCTTTTTACGTAATTCAAAGTTTTGACCCAAATATACTTTTCTGACCATCTCATCTTCTGCTAGTTCTTCTGGAATTCCGGCTTTTAAAATGCCTCCTTCAAACATTAAGTAGGTTTTATCTGTAATGGCTAGTGTTTCTTGTACGTTGTGATCCGTAATTAAAATACCGATATTTTTATTTTTTAATTTGGCTACAATGCGTTGTATATCTTCTACAGCAACAGGGTCAACACCTGCGAAAGGCTCGTCTAATAAAATGAACTTTGGGTCGGTAGCTAAAGCACGAGCGATTTCTGTTCTTCGGCGTTCCCCTCCTGAAAGGAGATCTCCGCGATTCGTACGGATGTGTTCTAAGTTAAATTCAGCAATTAAAGATTCCATCTTAGCCACTTGTTCTTGTTTAGAAAGCTTGGTTAATTGTAATACACTGAGAATATTATCTTCAATGCTGAGTTTTCTAAATACGGATGGCTCTTGGGCAAGGTAGCCAATCCCGTGTTGTCCTCTTTTGTACATCGGGAAATTGGTAATGTCCATATTATCTAAATAGATGTGACCAAGATTGGGCTTTACTAAACCAACAATCATGTAAAATGACGTTGTTTTTCCCGCTCCATTGGGGCCTAACAATCCTACGATTTCCCCTTGATTTACTTCGACAGAAACTCCTTTTACGACTTTCCTCTTCTTGTATATCTTGACAATATTATCTGCTCTTAATTTCATGATTAGTCCTTTTTGTGTGCTTCTAAAGCTTCTGTTTTGGGTTTCTTCTGAACAAATTTAGAGATATAAATACTAATTTCATACAGAATTAATAACGGGATCGATACGATGATTTGGCTAATTACATCTGGCGGTGTGATAATAGCTGCCAAAATTAGAATTAGAACAATCGCATATTTTCTGTATTCTCTTAAGAATTGTGGTGTTACTAAACCAAGTACAGATAAGAAATACATGATAATAGGCAGCTCAAAAATAAGCCCACAGGCTAAGGAGGTTGTCTTAACTAAACCAATATACGAATTGATGTCAATGTCATTCTTTACAATGTCACTCACCTGTAGGTTAACTAAGAAATTAATCGACAGAGGCGTAATGACATAATACCCAAATAAAACACCTAAAAAGAATAGAAGGGAGGAAACAATAATAAAGAATTTTGCGTATTTTTTTTCTTTTGTATATAAGGCTGGACTAATGAATTTCCAGATTTCGCGTAAGATAAAAGGGACAGAGATGATAAAACCAGCTGTAATACACGTCCACATCATGACAGAGAATTGCCCGTCCATGGTTCTGTTTTGAATTTCGAAAGGAAGTTCTTGTTGACAAAAACTATCGTCAAAATCAAATTTCTGAGCGATTTTACAAAAGAATTGATACGTGATGAAATCGCTATTCTTAGGACCGAAAATAATTTGATTAAAAATGAAGTCTCTGAAAAAGAAAGCGACAATTCCTCCTCCTAAAATAAAAATAGAAGAGCGAATTAAAAGCCATCTCAATTCTTCTAAATGGTCTAAAAAGGACATTGCCTTTTCTGAGTTTTTTTGTTTTGCCATTGGTTATACTATTCCTTCTTTTAAAATATCGTGTAAATGGATGATACCTTGGTATTCTCCTTTTTTGGTGACAATTAACTGTGTGATTGAATTATCTTCTAATGCGGACAATGCTTTGGAAACAAGCTGGTCGGATTCAATCGTTTTGGGGTTGATGCTCATGATGTCTTTGGCTTGAATGTTTTCAAAACTAACATTATTTTGCAACATTCTGCGTAAATCTCCATCTGTAATAATACCGATCAACTTGTTTTGATCAATTACGGCAGTCACACCTAAGCGCTTTTGAGAAATTTCAACAATCACTTCTTTGATCGAAGAATCTGGGCGAACCATTGGTTTATTTTCGTTGTTTAAGATATCTTGAACCAAGAGCAATAATTTTTTTCCTAAGGCACCTCCTGGGTGATAAAGCGCAAAATCATTGGCTGTGAAATTCCTGCACTCGATTAAACAAGCAGCTAGAGCATCACCTAGGACCAATTGTGCGGTTGTACTATCCATGGGAGCTAAATTATTCGGATCTGATTCGCGATCTACTTTAGAGCGTAAAACGTAATCGGCATTTTTTCCTAAAAAAGACTGTTCATTTGCTGTGATCGCAATGAGCGTATTGCCAAAGCGCTTGAGCAAAGGAGTCAATACTTTTATTTCGGGGCTATTTCCACTATTCGAAATGCATATAACACAATCATTGGGTTGAAGTAAACCTAAATCGCCGTGAACCGCTTCTGACGCATGCATAAAAAGCGAAGGAGTTCCAGTGGAGTTGAAGGTAGCGACAATTTTGCTGCCAATTAACGCACTTTTACCTATACCTGTAACGACTACACGTCCTTTACAATCCAAAATGGTTTGTACAGCCGCCGAGAAGTCTTCCGTTAAATAATCGATAAGCTTTTTAATGCTTTCACTTTCAGATAGTAAAGTTTGTTTTGCTCGTTGTAATATAGTCGTAGATGTATTCAAAATGACGAGAATGTTAAATATTAGGATTGCACCAAAGAAAATTATTATCTTTAGGTACTGCAAATTTATGTAAAATACCATACAAAAATAATGAAATCAATTGAAATTGACTTGCACAAAGAGTTAAAGAGATTTTTTGGCTTTTCCCAGTTTAAGGGTCTTCAAGAAGACGTGGTGAAAAGTATTATCTCCGGGCACAATACTTTTGTGATTATGCCTACAGGTGGTGGTAAATCACTTTGCTATCAATTACCTGCATTGGTTTTAGACGGAACGGCTATCGTTGTTTCTCCGTTGATTGCTCTGATGAAAAATCAAGTTGATGCTATTCGTAGTTTATCAACGGAGCAAGGAATTGCCCATGTTTTAAACTCCTCTTTGACCAAAACGGAAGTGAATCAGGTGAAAGAAGATATCAAACAAGGGATAACAAAGTTGTTATATGTAGCCCCAGAATCATTGACAAAAGAAGAGTATGTGAGCTTTCTTCAAGAAGTAAAACTATCATTTGTTGCGATTGATGAGGCGCATTGTATTTCCGAATGGGGGCACGATTTTAGACCCGAATACAGAAATTTAAGGAATATCATCCGACAATTAGGCGATATTCCCATTATTGGTTTAACTGCTACAGCTACACCAAAAGTACAGGAAGATATTCTGAAAAACCTAGAAATCCCAAATGCTAATGTTTTTAAAGCTTCATTTAATAGACCTAATCTATACTATGAGGTAAAACCCAAAACGAAAAACATAGAAAGTGATATTATTCGCTTTATCAAGCAACGCAAAGGTAAATCAGGGGTTATTTACTGTTTAAGTAGAAAGAAAGTAGAGGAAATCTCCAATGTTTTACAAGTTAACGGGATTAGCGCTGTACCTTATCATGCGGGATTAGATGCCAAAACTAGAGCGAAACATCAAGATATGTTTTTAATGGAGGATGTCGATGTTGTAGTCGCTACTATCGCTTTTGGGATGGGAATCGATAAGCCAGATGTGCGCTATGTGATTCATCACGATATCCCTAAGTCTTTAGAAAGTTATTACCAAGAAACGGGGCGTGCTGGACGTGACGGTGGGGAAGGCTATTGTTTAGCCTACTATTCGTATAAAGATATTGAAAAGCTCGAAAAGTTTATGGCTGGTAAGCCAATTGCCGAGCAAGAAATAGGGATAGCTCTATTGCAAGAAGTAGTAGCTTATGCTGAGACTTCTATGTCTAGACGTAAATTTCTACTCCATTATTTTGGAGAGGAGTTTGATGAAGTACATGGAGAAGGAGCTGACATGGATGACAACGTTCGAAATCCCAAGAAGAAGAGTGAAGCAAAAGAAGAACTCCAAAAAGTGTTGAAGATTATTGGCGAAACCAAGCAAGTGTACAAGACCAAAGAGATTGTATTTATCTTGTTAGGTAAGTTAAATGCGCTTTTAAAAGTAAATAAAACAGATACACAAGCCTTTTTTGGCGTTGGAAAACATCAAGATGAACGCTTTTGGTTGGCGCTCATCCGCCAGGCAAATGTGGCAGGATATCTTAAAAAAGATATTGAATCATATGGTGTGTTAAAGTTGACAGAATTGGGAGAGCACTTTATTGAGCATCCTGTTTCGTTCATGATGACGGAGGATCACGAATATACAGAAGGCGATTCGGTTGTTGAAAGTGATGCTCCAAAAGCAGAGGTAATCATTGATCAAGTTTTGATTAATTTATTAAAAGATCTGCGCAAAAAAGTGGCCAAAAAAGCAGGGGTTCCGCCATTTGTCGTGTTTCAAGATCCATCATTAGAAGAAATGTGCTTGAAATACCCTATCACACTAGAGGAAATGGCGAATATAATCGGTGTAAGTGATGGAAAGGCTAAAAAGTTCGGAAAGGATTTTGTCGATGTAATTAAAAGTTATGTTGAAGAAAACGACATTATCAGACCAGATGATTTAGTAGTGAAGTCTACTGGGGCGAATTCAGCACTTAAATTGTATATTATTCAAAGTGTAGATCGAAAGCTTTCTTTAGATGATATTGCGAAGGCAAAAGGATTAGACATGGATGCCCTATTGAAGGAAATGGAACAAATTGTTTATTCAGGAACAAAATTAAATATCGATTATTGGCTGGATGAAGTATTGGATGAAGATCAACAGGAAGAAATTTACGATTACTTCATGGACTCTGAATCGGATAATATTAAAACAGCTATGGCGGAGTTTGATGGTGAATATGATACGGATGAATTGCGATTAATGCGCATCCAGTTTATTACCAAAGAAGCGAATTAACCGCTGTTTTTATCGTAAAATAAATATAGTCCTTGAGACTTGGAATTATACCATCCAGAGAACAATTGTTCTCTGGATTTTTTTTTGAATAAAGTTGATCGAAGAACAGGGGATAGGGGCAACAGAAGCAGAGTTGAAAAAATTAAAATAGAGGCATTGCTAACGTTTGTTTTAATAGTTTAACTTACCATCAATCTTATAGTGTTTCCTAGTTCTTTTTTAGTTGTTGATAAAAGATGTATATTTAACATTGCTAATTTTACCTGTATTTTGGATATTGCTTTTAAATTTAATAGACCTAAAAACCCTGTATTGGAGGAATATATTCAAGGGTATTATTGCTTAGATGAATATACAACGTTTCCCAAACGGTATTTAACTTTTCCGACGAATTACCTCATATTGACTTATTTACATCATGCTACTGTTCAAAAGGACGGGGATCGCGTATTGATATATAAAACAGAAGGAGCATCGACCTTGAGTTTGACGTATAATTATACACGACCAATGGAAATTAACTATGTAGATAAGGTTAAGGAATTAACTATATATTTTAAGCCTTTTGGACTGCAGCAGTTTTTTACTGATATAAGTTGCTTTACGACAGAGATGTTTTATGATTTTAACCCTCATGAAACATTTAAAAACGATATGGCGCATCTGTTAACTCAAACCGAAGATATCGAGCAGCAAATTGAGAATTATTTGTTGATGCGGTTTCAACGAAAAGAAGATCTGTTGTTGATGGAGTTACTACAGCAATTAGATCAAGGGTACGCTATTGAAGATATTGCGAATAATCTCGGGATATCGCGACAGTATGTGTCCAAATATTTGAAAAAAAGAATAGGTAAGAATGCTTCTGATTATAAAAAAATCGCTCGATTCAGAAAGGCAATACAGAGTTTTCAAGAGCAACCCAATCAAACCTTAACCCAATTAACCTATAATCATTTGTTTTTTGATCAATCGCATTTGATCAAAGAATTTAAGAGGTTCACCAAGCATAATCCTAAAGATTTTTTTGATAAAACAAAACTCGATGTGGAGAATGTCTGGTTGACTATTTAGGTAGTTTCCATTTTTACAAGTTTGTTAGCTGTTTTACAGCTAGTTTTAGCCAAAAATATACAGTATGAGATATAAATTGATAAAAATGCTCATTGTCTTTTTATTTTCGTTGATGGGATTTTCTCAACAAGTTGAAGAGCAACTAATAGATCTAGATTTTGAACAGGTTAAAGGGGGGTATCCTATACAGTGGATTGATATGGGAGATGAACAGTATAAGATATATGCTGATTCAGTTCAGGTGCAAAGTGGAAAATATTCCGTAGTAATTGAAAATACAGGAATGGAAGCAGGATATAAAGCATTGGCTTTAGTGTTACCGCAGAAGTTTAAGGGAGATAGTATTCGTCTTTCGGGTTATATCAAAACAGAAAATGTAACAGAAGGATATGCGGGTTTGTGGATGCGCATTGATCCTATGTTAGCATTTGATAATATGGATGATAGAGGAGTGATCGGTACTACAGCTTGGCAGAAGTATGAGATTACCTTGCCTTTGGATCCTGCTAAGGCGGAGGGAGTTTATATTGGAGGATTGTTGGTTGGTAAGGGAAAAATGTGGTTGGATCACTTACAAGTAACAATTGATGGAAAAACACTAGATGACCCAACCCTTGAAGTTTATGTCAAAGAGCCTTTACCTGCTGATTTGGACAAAGAATTTGATGCGGGATCTGCGATTTCCATAAGCAATCCAACAGCTGAAACAATTGCTAATTTAGAGCTATTAGGCAAAATATGGGGTTTTTTGAAATACCATCATCCTGAAGTGGGCAAAGGAAATTACAATTGGGATTATGAGTTGTTTAGAGTACTTCCTGCTTATTTAAAGGTGAAAAATAAGGAAGATAGAGATGAGGTTCTCCTTCAATGGATAAAGAAATATGGACCTTTGGCGCCTTGTGAAACTTGTGAGCCTGTGTCAAAAGATGCAGTGCTGCAACCGGATTTTTATTGGATGAAGCAATTCGGTATGTCGAAGGAGTTACAAGGCGAATTGCAACAGGTATATGCGCGTAGAAATCAAGGATCACATTATTACGTAGTGTTTGAGAATGTTGTGGGAAGTCCTCGTTTTGACAATGAGAATATCTATGCTAGTATGCCTTATCCGGACAGTGGTTTTAGGTTGTTGGCAGTGTATAAGTATTGGAGTATGATCGAGTATTTTTTTCCAAGTAAACATTTAACGGATAAAAAATGGGAAGAGGTATTAAAAGAATATATTCCGGTGTTTTTAGATGCGAAAGATGAGTTGGAGTATGAGCTTGCAGCAATTCAGTTAATTGGAGAAATTCACGATACCCACGCGAACTTATGGGGAGGTGGTGATAAATTTGCTGTAGCAAAAGGAAATCATTTTGCCCCGTTTAAGGTGAGTTTTGTGGAAGATCAATTGGTTGTAGTTGATTATTTCAATCCTGAATTAATGCAAAAAGAAGAGATAAGTCTGGGTGATGTGATCACGCATATTAATGGAGAAACGGTTGCTGCTATGGTTAATCGCTTACGTCCGTATTATCCTGCTTCAAATGAGGCAGCTCGCTTGAGGGATATAGCAGAAGACGCTTTGCGTTCTTCTACTGCGTCTATGTCAATCACCTATCAAAAAGCTGGAAAAACAAAGCAAATGGATCTTGTGTTGTATCCAGAAGAAGAGTTAAATCGATATCGCTGGTATAAAGTAGACGATGAACAAAGGAGTTTTCGATTGTTAGATCAAACGATTGGTTATGTGACTTTAGCGAACATTCAAAAAGAGGATATACCAGAAATAAAACAGATGTTTAAAGATACCAAAGGAATAATTATAGATATCCGAAATTATCCCACTGCTTTTACTGCGTTTGACTTAGGGGGATGGTTTGTGGATCAAGCAACGCCATTTGTTAAGTTTACTGTCGGAGATGTCAATAATCCTGGGACATTCGTTTTTACACCGTTGTTGGAAATTCCCAATGATAAAGAACCGTATACAGGTAAAATAGTTGTCTTAGTCAATGCGTATACGCAAAGTCAGGCAGAATACACTGCTATGGCATTTAGAGCAGGAAAAAACACAACGATTGTTGGGAGTACAACATCAGGTGCAGATGGGGATATGGCTCAGTTTCATCTCCCTGGAGGATTGAGAACTGCGATTTCGGGCATTGGTGTTTACTATCCCGATGGTACAGAAACGCAGCGCATCGGTATTATACCCGATATAATTGTACGTCCAACCATAGAAGGTATTAAAAAAGGAAAAGACGAACTGTTGGAAAAAGCCTTGGAAATAGTAAAGAAGTAAGTGATTATTCACGATAAAAAAATCCCTTTTGCACAACAAAAGGGATTTTTTTATCGCATTTGATTTTTTATTTTGCTTGATAAAGTTCTCCTCGATGTGGTTTTAATACATCTCTGACCTCTCGCATTTGTTGCTCGTTGACAACCAAATAAGCAAGGGCGTGAAAGTCATTGATAACCTCTTTATCCATAAGTGTTAAAGGAAGTTTTTCTAAAGCTACATATTCACGCAAGTGAATCACGTGGTGCTCTGCTATTTTTTCAGCATCAGGACCTCGAAAATCCCAAATAAGTTTGATTAATCTCTCCATGACTAGTGTAAAACCTCAAAGGTAAATAAATTGTATTGGATCTGATGTATAAAGGAAAAGATCTTTAAAAAGAAGGTGCAGTTTAGGATGGGGGTTTAAACTCCTTTTCGCCATTGGTTTCCTATTTTGTTTTTTGTACTTTTGGAAGTAAAATAAAAGTAACACTAGGTATGATTGAAGAGCAAGTGATTTTAGTTAACGAGCAAGATGAACAAGTAGGTACTATGGGCAAACAAGAAGCGCATGAAAAAGCTTTGTTGCACCGTGCATTTTCTGTATTTATTTTGAATGATAAAAATGAAATTATGCTACAACAACGTGCTGCAGAGAAGTATCATTCACCGTTGTTATGGGCGAACACTTGTTGTAGTCATCAAAGAGTTGGGGAAACCAATATCGAAGCAGGAAAACGCCGTTTGAGAGAAGAAATGGGGTTTGAGGTGGCTTTGAAGGATGTTTTTCACTTTATTTATAAAGCGCCGTTTGACAACGGACTTACAGAGCATGAGTTTGATCATGTAATGATCGGATATTACAACGATGAACCGATTATTAACCCTGAGGAAGTTGAAGCTTGGAAATGGATGGGTATTGAAGAGGTAAAAAAGGATATGGAGGTACATCCACATCTTTATACGGCGTGGTTTAAAATCATTTTCGCCAAGTTTTACCCCCATATCGAAGCGCATAAAAAATAATACAACATGAGATTAACAGTAAGCCGAAAAGCACATTTTAATGCAGCACATCGATTGCATCGTTCCGATTGGTCGGACCAAAAGAATCAAGCTGTGTTTGGCAAGTGTAATAATCCTAATTTTCATGGACATAATTACGAATTAATCGTCAATGTAACTGGAGAAGTAGACCCAGAAACAGGATTTGTCATGGATCTTAAAATACTTTCAGATTTGATCAAAGCAGAGATAGAAGAAGCGTTTGATCATAAAAACCTAAACTTAGATGTAAAGGAATTTCAACAACTCATTCCTACTGCAGAGTATATTGCAGTAGTGATTTGGCAAAAATTGAGACCTTTTATTGCAAAAGACAATGATTTAGAGGTGGTTTTATATGAAACTTCTAGAAACTTTGTAACTTTTAAAGGGGAGGGGATTTAACATGTATAGAATCCATTAAAAGTTGTACATTTGCGTCTTGTTTTAAGCGATAAACCTATTGATAGACTATCGCGAAATGAGGAAGAAGTTAAGCCTATGAGTTTTATACCATATCCAATGATGTTCGAACCCATTCTAAAAGAAAGAATTTGGGGAGGGAAGAAATTGCATACTGTTTTAGGTAAACAGCAGATTTCTGATTCCGTTGGAGAAAGTTGGGAAATTTCAAATGTTCCAGAAAATGTGAGTCTTGTTTCAAATGGTTGTTATCAAGGACAAAGTCTAGAAGAACTGATCAAAACTTATCCGATGGATGTTTTGGGATCTTCTATTGTAACGGCGTTTGGGTATCAATTTCCTTTGTTGTTTAAGTTTTTAGACGCCAAGGAAGATCTGTCTATTCAATTACATCCCAACGATGAATTAGCAAAAGAGAGACACAACTCACTAGGTAAAACAGAAATGTGGTATGTCATGCAAGCGGACCCTGAAGCGAGAGTTGTTGTAGACTTTAAAGAGGGAGTTACGCAAGAGGATTACTTACAACATTTGAGTACCAAAACACTTCCTTCTATTTTAAATGAGATTCCCGTAAAAAAAGGAGATGCTTTTTTTATACAAACCGGAACGGTTCATGCCATTGGAGGTGGCGTATTACTAGCTGAAATTCAGCAAACATCTGACATTACTTATCGCGTATACGATTGGGACAGGGTGGATAGTGAAGGGCAAACAAGAGAACTACACGTAGATTTGGCATTAAAAGCCATTAATTACGAAAAAAAACAGGTTGTACTCACTTACGAAAAGCACGAAAATAAAGCAAATCCTTTGGTTTGTTGTCCGTTTTTTACCGTCAATTTCATCCCTTTGGCGGAGCGATACGAAATAGAGAAGCCTTTAGATCGCTTTTACCTTTATGTCTGTACAGAAGGGGCGTGTGAGCTTCAAATTAACGATTTGACGTGTGGAATTAAACAGGGAGAAACCGTATTGATTCCCGCTTCAGTGAAAAAGCTAGTTGCTATTGGTCAGGCAACCTTGTTAGAAATATATATCGATTAGACCGACGATATAGTAAAGATAATTGTACTTTTGTTTAAATTTTAAATAAATTATTATGGCAAGTGTAAGAGGATTAAAAAAAGATGTACACCAAGTATTAGGAGACATCATTGAGGCAATTTATATTCATGAATTGACAGTAGGAGGACCTACAGAACAGACATCAGCATTAATTGAAGAAGCGTTAACAGGATTCGACGAATTGATTGTTGACATCAATGCAAAGGGAGTTGAAAATAAAAAAGCTCATTTTAAAGGTGTTTTTGTGAAATTGGAAAATATTGCAGGTCAATTAGTTGAAAAGATTAACAACTTGTAATTAGAATAAAGCGAAAAAAAACACGCGAATTCAGTTGGAAGATTGAAAAAGCGTGTTATATTTGCACTCGAAAAATGAGTCGCCGGTGTAGCTCAGTTGGCTAGAGCAGCTGATTTGTAATCAGCAGGTCGTGGGTTCGAGTCCCTCCATCGGCTCCAATTTTGAAGATTAAATATTGCAAGACGATTTTAAGTCGCCGGTGTAGCTCAGTTGGCTAGAGCAGCTGATTTGTAATCAGCAGGTCGTGGGT